>JBCCIM010000008.1 GCA_039111535.1 Bacteroidota bacterium
ACGCACTCCGTTCAAGGAGCTCGTTCCGCTGTATCCCGACCAGCGGCTGATCCTCGAGGGGACGCAGGACAACCCGCTCGAGGATCAGCCGCTGGTCGGGATACAGCGGAACGAGCTCCTTGAACGGAGTGCGTTCCATGACCGCCTCGGGGTCGCCGGCGTCGATCGTCGAGATCGACTTGAGCGCGAAGTACTTCTCGCCTTCCTTCGGCGGCCGCAGCTCGCCCTCGACCGTCATGCCCGTGCGCATGGCATAGCGCTGGATCATGGAGGGCGGGACGAAGGGGTCGGTTTCGTGGGGGAGGTAGGAGTTCCTCGCGTAGCGCAGGAACGCGTGGCCGTCGGAGCCCACTTCCAGAAGGCCCGAGCACTTCACCGGCACGTGCTTCTGCAGCCGTTGGAAGGCGATGGCCCAGATCAGGTCCCGGCGCTTTCGCAACTCGGCCCCGTTCTCGACCTTCTCCTTCTTCGCCACCTCGTGCAGGTCCGCGAGCTGGAGCGCGACGAGGTCGTCGTAGCTGGTGGCCTTGGGTTTCGTCTTGCGCGTCGAGGGCGGGAGACTGGCGACGAGCTCCTCGAGCTCCTCGAGGGACAGGTCCGCGGGCAAGGCTTCGTAGTCGATCCGCACCTCGTGCGAGGGCGTGGACATGAGTGCGGTTCCGCCGCCGCCGCCTCCACCGCCGCCGCCCTTGAACTTCTTCTTCCGTTGCCAGTTGCGCTTCTTCGCCATGGTGGGGGGACCCCGGGGTCGGGGAAGGTCCTAGTCGAGATCGAGCTCCCGACGCAGCGCCTGGAGGGCGACGTCGAGCTCTTCGGTGGTGCCGTTGTTGGTGAGAACGTGGTCCGCGCGTCGCCGCTTCTCGCTGAAACATCGCTGCGCCTTGGCAAAGCACTGGGGATGTCCGAAAAGTTCTGGTTTAACTTGCAAGCCGACTATGACTTCAGAATAGCAAAGCGATCTATAACTGGGCTTACACAAATACAACCGCTTGTATCACCAATGCCTTGAATCAAAGCAATCTTTAAGCGAAGTTAGTCAGCAATCCTTTTTGTCACCCACCCGCTGACTTGCCATGCGCCCTACCATCCTATTCTTTTGTGCCGTATTCCTCCTTTCAAGTTGTGAAACGCAAGAATCATCCACAGCAACTGGTCCACCCAACATCGTACTGATTTTTGCAGATGATCTTGGCTACGGCGACCTCAGCATTTACGGCCATCCCACCATCCACACGCCTCGGCTCGATGAAATAGCGCGACAAGGCATCAAGATGACCTCCTTCTACACAGCAGCTCCAGTGTGTACGCCATCACGCGCTGGCCTGCTCACCGGGCGCTACCCCATACGCTTCGGCCTTCCGGGCAATGTGGGCCCTGACTCCCCAAACGGACTCCCGCAGGAAGAACGTACCCTCGCTGAAGCCCTCAAAGAACAAGGCTACCGCACCGGTGCTTTTGGAAAATGGCACCTTGGCGCTGTTGATGGCTACTACCCCACTGACCACGGCTTTGACACATACCTCGGCCTGCTGTATTCCAACGATATGATTCCGCCCTGGGTCAACACCGAGCGGAAAATGTACCTGCACCGCGACAAAACTCCGACAGATGAACACCCGGTCAATCAGCACACCCTGACCAAACGCTACACGGAAGCAGCGATTCAGTTTATCGAGGCATCGGGAGATGATCCCTTCTTTGTGTATGTACCGCATTCGATGCCTCACCTGCCAGTATATGCGTCTGAAGCCTTTCAGGGCACGTCGAAAGGCGGAAGGTATGGCGATGTGATAGAAGAGCTAGACTGGAGCGCCGTCGCCATCCTTGACGCTGTTGTCGATGCCGGCAAAGACAACAACACCCTGTTCATTTTCACCAGCGACAACGGCCCCTGGCGCAACATGCCCCCACGCATGTACACCACTGAACCTGTAGAGAAATGGCACGGCGGCACCACGGCTTCGCTTCGCGGCGCAAAAGCCACAACATTCGACGGCGGATCGCGCGTGCCTGCTATCCTCAGGTGGCCAGGCCAAATTCCTGCCGGCCAGGTAAGCGCTGAAATTGCAACAACAATGGACCTGCACGCAACCATACTCGAACTCGCTGGCACAACCCCTCCGCCCAATCCATTGGATGGAAAAAACATCTGGCCGCTGCTCACCGAAGAAGCACCTTCACCCCATACCTACCACCATTACTTCATGGTAGACAAGCTTGAAGCTGTTCGCGATGCGGAGTGGAAGTTACGCGTGGCAAAGCCGGCTTCCGATTGGGATTCGCCGGAACTGCAAACGGGCAATGAACCCGTTCTGTTAGAGCTTTTCAACATGGAAGACGATCCTTACGAACAGTTCAATATAGCAGCACAGCATCCAGCAGTTGTCGAGCGCCTGCGCAAGCAAATGGTCGATTTTGCCACAGAAACAGGCGCGCAGTTGCTATTTGAACCGTGATTTTGCCTGTATTTTCAGGCATTTTCTCTTACTTTAACATTGGTCTCACCAACCAGGCTAATCGCGTATCATCATATAAAGAAGGGGCAAGTGGAGCAGGCTGATATGCGTATCCCGTTCACCCCCAACCCACTTGACCATGAAACGCACCCTCGGGTTTGCCGCATTGCTGCTGGTATCAGCTTGTACCCCCACGACCTCGCCCCAACAACACGACTGGCCGCATTACAAGGCTGACAAAGCGTCGAGCAGTTACTCCACCCTCGACCAAATCAACAGAGACAATGTTAGCGGCCTCGAAGTAGCCTGGGAATTTCGCACCAATGACGGTGGCAAAGGCCGCATCGAGTGCAGTCCCATTGTCGTCGATGGCATCATATACCTGACTACGTCAGCCTTGCATTTGGTGGCGCTGGATGCCGCTACAGGAGAAGAGCTATGGCGATTTGAACCGTCCAATCACTACGGCGGATTTTTTGCCAACCGCGGCGTCACGTATTGGGAAGATGGAGAGGACAAACGCATCTACTACCCCGCCGGCACCCGCCTGTTTGCTGTTAACGCCACGGATGGCACGGCAATCACTGCTTTCGGTGAGAACGGCAGCATTAGTATGGGCGACAACCTCAGTCGTGATATCGGCGACAAAACAGTGAGTCTGACCACTCCGCCTGTAATTTTTGAAGACCTGCTCATCGCCGGCTCCTCGGTATCCGACAACAACAACACGCTACCCAATCCCCCGGGCGATATCCGGGCGTTCAACCTCCACACGGGTGAACTGGCATGGACCTTCCACGTGATCCCGCATCCAGGAGAATTTGGTTATGACACATGGCCCCCCGACGCATGGAGTACTGTTGGTGCTGCCAACTCCTGGGCCGGCATGGCCCTCGACGAGGAGCGCGGTATCGTGTACGCACCGACAAGTTCACCCGCCCCGGAGCACAGCGGCGGCGTGCGCCCCGGAATGAATCTGTTTGGTAATTCCATCCTCGCGTTGGACGCACGGACCGGCGAGCGGGTCTGGCACTTCCAGGTTGTTCACCATGACATCTGGGACTACGATGTTGCTGCCCCGCCCAATCTTGTTACGTTTGAGCACGATGGCGTCACCTACGACGCAGTGGCGCAAACAACCAAAGTAGGGATGCTGTTTGTATTGGACCGCGATACAGGTGAACCGATATTCGACATTGAAGAACGCCCTGTGCCGCAAACAACGATGCCGGATGAGCAAACCTGGCCCACGCAGCCGTTTACCACAGAAATCCCACCATATACAAAGCACGGTTTTACCGAAGCCGATATCACGGATATAAATCCCGAAGCAACTGCATATGTAAAAGAAACCTACTTTGATAAATTTGGGCCAGCGGTCATCTTCCAGCCCCCAACTACGCAGGGGATGTTCATGATGCCGCAGTTTAATGGGGGGTCTGATTGGGGAGGCGCTGCTTTCGACCCTGAAACGGGCATCCTCTACATCAACTCGAGCGAAGAGCCCGAGGCCATCACCATGCTGCCGGCACCGCCTGATGCCAAACACGACCTGCCATTCGAGGCCAGCGGCCACGATGAAATCTACGACCCAGAAGGCTTCCCGGTATCAAAACCGCCCTGGGGGCTCTTAAACGCTATCGATCTAACGCAGGGTGACTTTGCCTGGCGCGCTACCCTTGGCACGTATCCAGAACTGGAAGCACGCGGCTTTCCACCAACGGGTACGTTCAATTTCGGCGGCCCTATTGTCACGAAAGGGGGCCTCGTATTCATCGGCGCTACCCGCGATGAGCGCTTCCGGGCCTTTGACAAAGCTACTGGAGAAGTACTCTGGGAATTCCAACTGCCTTATGCCGGCTACGCAACCCCAGCAACCTACATGGTTGACGGCAAGCAGTATGTTGTCATTGCCGCAGCCGGCGGTGGTATTCCTGGCACCGAATCAGGCGATGTGTACATGGCTTTTGCGCTGGAATAATGCTATTTACTCAATCCCTCAACTGGCCTTAGCCCCGCGTTTTGCGCCGGCGCTCACGCAACTTGGCCTCCGCTTCCTGTAGCGCATCAGGGAGGTCAAGTTGCGCCTCTGTAGTATTGGGTTCAGCATCTGGGTCTTCCAGCTCCACCATGTCCTCCAACACACTAACCAGCTTTTTTGCAGCGCGTTCTTTTCGTTTAACGATGCCACTAAAAACAGCATAGGCACCGAGCAACCCCAGTGTCAGACAGATGGAAGCCAGCATAAATGCGAGGCCGGGATACCCATTTCCCAGGGCAACAATGGCCGGCATCAAACTGAGCATCGTGGCCGGCAAAAAAGTGGCCAACACCACGCGCGGATAGGTCCAGAACATGCGCACCTTTGTCTGCCCATTTTGAGGCAGCACGGTTACCTGGAGACTGGAACGCTCACTCGTATGCGTCCATTCCAGGGACTTCCCCACCTGCCCAGACCGCCCGACCATCCCAAACGCCTCGCCAATTTGGGCAATCACTTCGGGATACCTCGACTCATCAACCTCGCCAGGAATGACACGTTCGATATGCATCGAGGTAGGGACATTGATCAACCGCTTCCTCTTGCCAGGCTGTTCACCCCGCTCCATCTCTCCTGCCGCGGCAGCAATCATTTTGGGGTCAAACCCGGCTTCTGACGCAATCTCTTGCAACTCTTCCAATGAAAGCCCAAGCGTTTCTTCCGGACTCTCCGTAGCCTGCATTTCGCCGGCACGCTTGAGAATTGCGCTAACTTCCTGATCGCTGTACAGGCGGGATTTCGGCATCAAATAATCTCGACTACTGGCTTTTAAACAACGTGTATTCCTAGTTTACCCGCTGATCCTAACGAATTCAACTGAATCTGTAAATTACATGAAGCAGTTTGAGCATCAAAATATCATAGTAACCGGCAGCACCAGTGGCGTTGGAGAAGCTACGGCCCGTTTATTTGCGGCACGCGGTGCTAGCGGCATCTTGATTACGGGCCGGCACGAAGGCAGAGGCCAAAAGGTAGCCAACGACTTGCAAGCTGCCGGCTGCAACGCTGTTTTTGTTAAAGCAGACCTGGAGCATGTCGCGGACTGCAAGCGCATCGTCTCGGCGGCTGAGGAAGCGTTTGACAAAATACACGTACTGGTCAATGCAGCAGCACTCACCGCTCGCGGCTCCATATTCGACTCTTCTGTTGAGCTATGGGACAAAATGATGGCGATCAATATGCGGGCGCCGTTTCTCCTTATGCAAGGCTGCATCGCAAACATGCGCCAACACAAAATAGAAGGCGCAATTGTAAATGTCTTAAGCGTTGCTGCCCACGGTGGTCAACCCTTTATCGGTACCTATTCCGCTTCGAAAGGTGGCCTCGCGGTGTTCACCAAAAATACGGCGTACGCAACGATGCGATACCGCATCCGGATTAACGGCTTAATGCTGGGGTGGACTGACACACCTTGGGAGCATGATATTCAGATGAAATACCACACCGATGATCTGGATTGGCTCAGCAAAGCGGAGGCAGATTTACCTTTTGGCCGGCTGATCAAACCGGAAGAAGCCGCGCGCACCATTGCCTGGATGGCTTCAAGTGAATCCGGTATGATGACTGGTTCGCTGATCGATTTTGACCAGAGTGTCCTGGGCGCCGGCAACGTTTCACGGCCAGTTGAAGGAGAATTGGGCACCTCTTAACCATTCGAGGTACGTATTCCCCCTTATTACCGTGTATATTTACACAACCCACCTGTATTCTTGACCATCAACAAAACGGAGTAGTTTATGTCCTTTAGTATCAAAAAATGGCCATCTGTCACCAGGGTATTGCTTGCACTGGTGTGCGTGATCCTTGCCGGCTGTTCGGGTGGTGTCCAGCTTACCAGCAACAAGCTGGACCGGGAGGTAGCCATTGATGGCGTTGAGACAGAATGGATGGGGGCCTTGACCGTTGTACCCAAAGAAGACTTCTCCGTAGGCCTGCTCAATGATGATGAGCACCTCTACATCTCATTCATTACCGGCTCACCTAAAGTCCAGCAGCAAATTGTCATGCAAGGGCTCATGATATGGTTTGATCGCGAAGGCGGTAAAGGCAAAAGCGTCGGTATCAAATTTCCGATTGGCCTTTTCTCTTCTGACATCAACCTGAATACAGCAGCGCTCGAACAAAGTCCGGAGTTGATCGAAAGCTATTTCAATGAGTCGCTCAGCCACTTTGAGTTGTTTGACTCAGCAAAAGAACCAGGCGCAAAATATACGCGGCAGGAGTTATCGGGCCTTGAAATGAATGCCAATCTCGAAAATGGCTCTTTTGTGTATGAGTTAAAAATCCCCCTTACGGGCGACCACGCCTATACAGTTAGCCCTTACACGGGCAATCAGTTGGGAATTATCATCGAAGCACCGAAGCTGGATGAAGAGGAGATCGTAGAACAAATTGAAGCAGCTGATCGCGGTTCGGCAACCAGAGGCGGTGGACTTGTTGGCAATACAGGCTATTATGGCAACGCACTATTAGGCGCGAGCATGGGAGGTGCCACCAACTTCAAATATAAAACAACCATGTTGCTGGCAGACTAATTTTTTACGCTTTGCAAGACGCCTCCGCACTGCATCTTTAAAACAGAAGAAGCCGTACAGCAAACACTGTACGGCTTTCTTTCTAGCTCTGACCAGGTCATGGACCTGACATATCGCCAAATGGGTACGTGCGCCCGACCCACTGAAACACACGCACCCAATTTGGCAAAAGGCCCGAGGGGAAGATGTCCGCGCCCGACCCACTCAAACGCTTTCATCCAGCCTCGGATGTAAAAGGTCCGAGGGTTTAAATGTCTGCGCCCGACCCACTCTAACGCACACATTGACCTCGGATGGAAAAGGTCCGAGGGGAAGATGATTGCGCCCGACCCACGTAAACGCGCACACCGACCTCGGATGGAAAGAGGTCCGAGGGGAGATGATTGCGTCCGACCCACGTAAACGCGCGCACCATCCTCGGATGTTAGTAAGGAAAACAACCAGGGAGCTTGTCTGACCCTAAAGACGTGCGCCACATGTTGTTTGAGATTTCCGTATCCCAATTCCTAGAATTTCAATTCGATCAAAGAGCAGCTGAATCCAGTTCTTTTCATCAGCATCTGTCCACAATAGAATCGAACTTTGTGCCATTTGCAGGATCAGGGCGTGCCAGAATTTTCAAATGGTATATCTCGCACACAAAAAAACGCCCTTTTTGGCATCAAAAAAGGCGTTTTTAGAAAAAAAGGAATTTATCTTTACCGGCGAGTCAAGCAAATTTACACAGGCAAATTGACTGTATTATTTTGCAACATTCCAATTTCACCGACAATCCACTGTATAAAAAAAGGACAAAACAGTGTTTGATTTTACGCTTCCACAAGGCGCTAAACACAGCATTTATGCCGTGATTATTGCAGCACTACATCAAAGGTAACGCTACGATTCAGTGCGCGCTGGGCTTCTGAAGTCTCTGTGCCCGGTATAAGTTGATCGCCCTCACCAACGGCAGAAAACAAGCCGGCCGGCATGCCTCGGGCAACAAGGGCATCCCGTACGATACGAGCACGTGCGGCACTCAAGAGGGCATTGGTGTTTGGATTTCCTTCAGCACTGGTATACCCTCTCAACAATACAGCAAGCTGCTGATTACGCGCAGCGCTAATCGTCTGAAGTGTTTCCAGCGCATCATAGACGCTATCGATCTGCTGTAATTCTGCGCTGTTTAACACGGCAGACCCTTGGCCAAACTGTACAGTTGCTGCTTCTATGGCTTCAATTGCTGCCTGGAGATCTGCATCAAGTGTGGACACCACGCGGCTGTCGTCATATCCCGAGAATCCAAGGATAAAGGGAGATTTTTCTCTTGCGTTTTCAATCCATGAATTGGTGGCCGTCCCTGCGACATATAATGTATCTTTCTCCAACATGAACGCAATAGACTCGGGCGCCCTCAGTTGGTTTGTAGCGCGCTTTATAATAATCAATGAATCAAGTGCCAGATAAGACTCCCACATACCGACAACCCTGTCCTGGGGAAAAGCAGATGGCAACAAAGAATCTGGATGCACCGCCATCGGGTCTTTGAGTCCTTCAACAATAAATTGCCCTTTTTCCCACGACGTCTGGGTGACAACAAGTCCCGGTTCATTGCGCAATGTTTCGAGGTACTCGTTCCAAAGCAGGTAATTGCGAAACCCCCATATCAACCACACTGAAAGCAGCAACAGCAGCACGCCGGCGACGAACCAGAGTCGGTATGGGTTGCGGTCTTTGCGTTTATACTTTTCCAGCAAGCCGGCACGCATCAGGGGCAGCACGGGGGTCAATTGCTCTGTATCTCCCTCAAAATCATCGAGCAAGTGTCCATATTGCAAATGGATTGCTTCAATGATTTCTTTGAGCGTCAGATTCAAATCACCCGCAGGAATGCCACGTACTACAGCTGCAAGCACAGCGTCCGGCCCCGGCTCCATCAATACTGTCAGTTCGCCAATCTTAATCGTTTCGAGAACATCCTCCCGTTCAGCACCCAGTGAATCCCGCACAAAATCCTGGATCGCACTCAACATACTCGAAACCAGGTCACTGTCTTTTACATCAACAGTTTCAGCAAAAAGGTGTTGTATCAGGATGCCACTTCGCTTGTCAATAAGGAAAAGCTGCTCAACTCGGTAATTTAGCGTATGCGCTAGCATTACCTCAGAGAACGATCGCCCCGACCGTGCAGCTTCCATGCGCCACTTGAAGCTCTGAAACGACAGGCTATGCTCCATGGTGCGGTTCATGGAATCGATAACAGAGCGGAGTGCTTCCGCAATACTGCGTCGAATTGCAGGGCCAATTACGGGGAAAATAGCATCAGCAAACGGCTTTGGGTCGCGCCGTATGGAGATGCGAAGGGTCTCCTCTATTGTAGGACCAAGTGCATTGGCCAATTGGGCGTTATCCTTGTTATGATAGGCAATAGCTCCAGGGAGCACCCGGCCCATTGCATCCACCTGTCCTTCTTCTTCAAACTGGGCAACAGAACTGAGGCGCTGCTGCAGGCCTTCAATTTGTTTGCCTTCACTCCCGATCAGCAGTCGACGTAGCTCATCCATGTCGCGGTCACGGCTCTGTGTCCGATCTGGCTCACTTGCACGCTGCCCATTGGGCTGTGCTCCATTAGCCGGCGCTTCATGGTCAGAAGCAGCGGAAGTATCATCCGCATTGGTGGGGTTATTTGAAGAATCTTCAGTCATGCTACCTCCTATTATAGCGCAACAAACGCTAAGGAGCTATGATAACGGCACACTAGCGCCTTATTCTGCTGCGCCGTTGGGCGCAATTTCATTTGCGAGACTGGTCAGCATGTCAGCAAACTTGCCGCGATACAGCGCACTTTGCTCCAGCTTCAATAGTGCCTGACGTAATTCCTCAGATAGGTCCTGCATATTTTCCTGCAGGTTTTGCTCAATTTCAGCGCGTTCTTCTTTCATTGCATTTTTGAACGCGGTATCCACGCTATCGAGGCGAGATTCCTGTACGGCCTTAAAGGCATCCATCGTTTCGCTCACTTTACCCAGCTCCTTTTTAAGAGCGTCTCGCTGGTTTTCGCGGTTATTGGTCTCTTTGCCCAATAATTCGAGCATTTCATCAAACTGCGCTTTAAACCGTTCTTCCATTGCCTCCAGTTGCCCGCCCACATCTGTACGGAGGGTATCGAGTGTTTTGGCCACTCTGCCTTCGAGCGCATGCATACGCTCCTCATATACTTTTATCTGTTCGCCAAAAAGTATACTGCGGACTTTTTCGAGTTCACCCATGTGCGTGTTGGTCGTTTCTCCGGGGTCTTCTTGAATGACAGTTGACAGCTCAGATTCGTCTGTCGGCTTACCGTTATTTGTAGCCATAAAGAGAGATGAATAAAAAGAGGACGCAATTGATCAAATATATTGATCTTTTTGCTTTCTCAATGAGAAAAAAGCGTAGCAATGGCTGAAAATAACGCGTTTTTCGATTTAAATTGCAGAATTACCCATTTTCAGCTGCGGCATAAGGCACCTTTGCGTCAAATAAAGGTTCCAATACACTTAGCTTATGCTTATATAACAAAACCTGGCATTAGCTTTCGTCGATTGCGCGGGTACACGTGTACGTGCAACCATGAGGCGCAAACAGGCCTTATTTCATGTATCGCCTGACGAAGCGGGTTTATTTAAGTGACATCGTCACGTTTATCATGAATTTCTAACCCCTGTTGCAAAAAGTTTTTTATTCCGACAATTTGTTTTATTTTGCTACAGCATTTTGCGACACGGCCCACCTCCCTGTTGGATAATTAAAAAATGCACGCAGTCAGGAAAACAATAGCATATCCTGTTCAAGCTTCAGGTCCCCTACAGTATTAAACCATGAAGAAGAAAATTTGTATGCTGGGCACGTTTGCAGTGGGCAAAACAAGTCTGGTACGTCGTTATGTACAGGGGATATTCTCTGACAAATACCTGACAACTATGGGTGCCAAGGTCGACAAAAAAATTGTCGATTTTGAGGGTAAAAGCATCAATTTGATGCTCTGGGACCTGAATGGCGAGGACCGATTCCAGGGATTATCGATGAACTACGTCCGGGGAACTGCCGGCTACCTGCTCGTCATCGACAGCACGCGCCGCTCTTCTTTCGAAGCAGCGCATTTACTGCAGCAAAAAGTTGAGCAAGAGTTGGGTCCCCTGCCTTTCATCGTTGTTTTCAACAAGACGGATTTGAAGACCCCATGGGAGAATCAGGACCGTGAAATACGCCAGCTTGAAGAAAGTGGCTGGACAATCATGTACACCAGTGCCAAAACGGGCACGGGAGTTGAAGAGGTCTTCGAAACCCTCACACAAATGATTATGAACGCGTAGTTTTTTGGTTTCTCCTTGCAAACACACTTAGCAGGTATTTCGGTCGCCCAGGTATTAGCGACCAAACGCCCTTTCAATATGCAGGACTGAAACCATTGAATTGAAACCTGCGGTAAATACCATGTCAGCCATCCTTGCCAGGTTATTCTCCGATCTTGATATAGCTGTACTGGAGCGAGCCAAGGATGGTACGTTCAGCATGCTAAGCGGCACGCCGCCGTGGCTCAAAAACCTCTGGCCGGCCACCGAATCCAGCTCTGAAGGACTCAACCCTGGCGATGTTTTTTATTTCCTGG
Source organism: Bacteroidota bacterium (assembly GCA_039111535.1). NCBI lineage: Bacteria > Pseudomonadati > Bacteroidota > Bacteroidota bacterium. Next base: position 11,659 of record JBCCIM010000008.1, read on the forward strand.
AAGACTTCCTCGACCGTAACGAAGATTTTTGGCGTGCACCTACCAATGACCGCCGTGCGTCGGGTGTTTGGACGGAAAACACGCCCGACGGAAAAGAACAACTGCTCGAAGCAACGGCCATCTATATTGAAGATACCCCGCTGTTGCTCATCAGAATACCCCATCACCAGCAAGTCTGGCCCATTTTCCAGCAAGCACGCGAGCAACGCCTCGAATATGAGCAGTTGATTGACGAAATCAACAAGCGCGAAGTGCTACTGCACTGTATTGTACACGACTTGTCGAATCCGCTTGCAAGCATTAAAGGCAGCCTGAACCTGCTGCAGTCGGAGGATATGGTGGAGTCAGACGGGGACGAACTCTTGAGCATTGGCCTGCGCCAGGCGGCAAAAATGCAAAACCTGATCCGCAGCATTCTAACAACTTTTGCAAACGAAGTGCGTCCGCTTGTCCCGACACTTATTGGTACAGACATCGCACCTGACCTGCGTTCTTGTGCACAAGAAGTCGTAAAATCGCTCCAGGCTACGGCCAGTCTCAAAGGCATTCAGGTACAACTTACCGACACCACAGCCACCTCACCATTCAAAGTAGTGGGTGAGGCAGAGCGACTCGAACGTGTGCTATACAATTTGCTTGCAAACGCTATCCGTCATTCAGCCAACGGTCAAACCGTATCTGTTGACGTTTTTGATGACGGCGAATTTATCCACGCTAATGTAACGGACCAGGGCGCCGGCGTCCCCGAAGATCTGATTGAAGGGTTATTCGACAGGTTCTCTCAGGGAAAAGACAAAACAGGGCAAGTTGGACTGGGCCTCTATTTCTGCAAAATTACCATTGAAGGCTGGGGCGGGACGATCGGATATGCACATGGCGAATCTGGCGGTGCCCGGTTCTGGTTTCGGCTTCCGAAGCCTGTCGAGCACGAAGACACAACGCCTGAAATCCAACATACCTGATGCCTGTTAGCGGCTGCTTAGTTGCACCATTTGAACACCAGGTTGACCCCAAATTTTTTACTGTATCTACTTAAGAGCCACACATGTCATTTCGCATTTTCATCGTTGACGACGACCCTGAATACAGCGCCCTGCTGCAGTTTCAACTGCGGAAAATTGAGCAGGTCGAAATCAAAACCTTTAGCCAGGGTGAAGAGGTCGTTGACTGCCTGGACCAACAGCCGCATCTCGTGCTGCTTGACCTGGTTATGCCGGGGCAAGGTGGCCTCGAAACCCTGCGCCAAATCAAATTGGCTGCACCAAAGTTGCCCGTCATTGTGGTTTCGTCCCAATCAGTAGTTAGCGTTGCACTTGAGGCGCTTAAACTTGGCGCCTACGATTACATTACCAAAGGCCACGACGACACAGTCAAAATTAACCGGCTTGCGGCTCAAATCGCTGAACGGACCAAACTCACCCAGGAAGTTAGCATGTTACGCGAACAGCTTCGCGTGCCACAAGGCATTCCTGGCATGATTGGAGAAAGCGTCAGCATGGGCAAAGTATTCAGGCTCATTAACAAGACGCTTGTTGGTGACCTCTCTGTGGCTATTGTTGGGGAAAGCGGAACGGGTAAAGAACTGGTTGCCCATACCATCCACTATAATTCTTCCAGGAAACGCCAGGCTTTTGTTGTTGTCAACTGCGCGGCAATCCCGCGGGAGTTGATGGAGAGTGAATTCTTCGGCCACGAAAAAGGCTCATTCACCGGCGCCTATACGCGTAAAACGGGTAAATTTGAGCAGGCCAACCAGGGTACCATCTTTCTCGACGAAATTGGAGAATTGAATCTTGACCTGCAGGCAAAACTGCTGCGCGTGCTGCAAAACCAGGAAGTTCAACGTGTAGGCAGCAATGAAACCATACGGGTAGATGTGCGCGTCGTTTGTGCTACCAACCGTGACATCGTATCGATGATTCACGAAGGCAAATTCAGGGAAGACTTGTATTACCGACTCTTTCAGTTCCCGATCAACCTGCCCCCGCTACGCGAACGCGACCAGGACAACCTCTTGCTGGCCAGCTTTTTCAGAAATGACTTCCTGAAACGCCACAAAGACGTGCAGCCCCGCGAGTTTTCTGCTGCCAGCCGGCGCAAAATCCTTGAATACGCGTGGCCAGGGAATGTAAGACAGCTTAAAAATGCTGTAGAACGCGCCCTGCTCATTTCCGACACGGATGAAATAATCCCTGATGACCTGATGCTGGACGCCATACTGCTTACCAAGCGTCCAACTGCAGCATCTCCCCACCCCGCTGTAGCAGCTTCAGATGTACAGATGGCAGGCGGTGGGCATGCAAACGGTAGCGGTGTTGCTGGTAACCCTATTGGCACAATCCAGACGGTAACCGACCCCAAAGACATCATGCCGCTTGAAGACCTGAAACGCATGGCTGTTTTACAAGCGTACAAGCTTTGCAAAGGCAACGTAGACCAGACTTCGCTCCGGCTTGGTGTAACCCGGTCTACTATCTACCGATTGTTAGAGAAATACAAACAGGAAGGCGTAGAGCTCGAAACCTGATTTCCTGCCCTGACTTTGACGACAAAAGGGGATGTACACTGCTGTACATCCCCTTTTTAATTTTGGTACACTGCCCGATTCACGCGGTCAGCATAAATTTCGATCTAACTGTGCTAAGGGCACCACGCTATGATTCTGCCGGCTGCTCAGCCTCAGTAAAAACACCAGTGCTTTGCTTCTGCGGCCCAATGAACTGATAGGTAGCGTGCTCTGGCCCGCCCTCAGGCACGTGGTAAGTTGTATACTCACCATCTTCAAACATAGATAAAGGCAACATAGCACCACGCAATAACCACCCGACAATAAAGCCGAGAAAAGCGGTTACCAGCAAAAAGAAAAGGAGTTGTCCGGTCAAATATATCATAATAATCCTCTCATTGTAGCTGAATCGGAAAAGCGCCATGTAGCACATTTACAATCCTTGTCCAGGGGATTGGCAACCGCAACAGCCGGCATTTACATCACATACAGCCGGCAAGTTGTCAGCAGAGAATAATTGATGTCTACGTCTCTTAAAAAGACTGTGGGAAGCCTGTAAAAACCCATTATGCAGATATCATACCACATTGTTTTCTAGCGACTTACATAAACGCATAAGCATATATCTTTCCTATTTTGACCACGGCACTGTCAATAATTGAACACAAATTCGCGACATCGCAGGGCAACTGTATAAATAAAAAACCGGATGCCGGCACGCTAAGCCCGACACCCGGTTTCACAGCCTGGCTGTTTACCAGCGCAATATCAAAATAGTATCCACCTTAGTTTGAACGCAGGATCGCACCATCGATGTGAACATCCGTCTGCGGGAATGGGATGCCGATATTGGCAGCGTCCAAACCATTCTTAACCGCTTTCGTCAGCTCATCTTTAACGGCCAGGTAATCAGCCGAATTGCACCATACGCGTGCTTCCCAATCGATAGAAGATCCACCGAGACTTACGAGGTACGCCTGCACCCCAAGATCAGAGATCCGGCCTTGAACACCAGAACAGGCAGCTTCGATCACGCGGCGCGTTTCGTCGAGATCAGCGCTATAATCTGTACCCACCGCTACATCAACACGGCGGGTGTCGTGGAATGTCATATTCTCAATGGTGGCGCCAAAAACAGAGCCATTTGGCACAATGATGCGCCGGTTGTCTGGGGTATTCAGGTTTGTGGTGAAGAGTTCAATTTCGTCTACCACACCCGTTACGCCGCCAACAGATACCAGATCTCCCACCTTGAACGGCCGGAAAACGAGCAGCATGATGCCGGCAGAGAAGTTCGACAACGTACCCTGGAATGCCATACCAATGGCAAAGCCGGCAGCAGCCAAAATTGCAGCAAAACTGGCAGTTTCAATGCCAACCCGCGCCAATACGGCAATGATACCAACAACCAGCACAGCATAACGCGCCATGTTGGAGAAAAATTTTGTCAGCGTAATGTCGACATTCGCGCGCTCCAATCCTTTTCGCACAAGCCTTCTTGCCCATCCAGCTGCGATAAAGACGACAAACAGCAACAACAAGGCAGTCACTGCGGGGATCAAATATTCCTGCACGAGGACGGTGATATTCTCAGGTGTAAGCCAGTCCATTCTAAAGTATGATTTAGGTGATTAATAATGCCAAAGGCGGGTACAAGAGATGTGTCCAAATTGTGTACCACAGGGCGTTTAAACACGCAAAACGACCTTGCTAGCCAAAATAGGTACTACGAGTGTCTGATTTTGCGACAATTCAAAAAATATTTTCAGACAGCCACCCTGATTTAAGAAATATGGAATTTGGTCGATGCATTCAGCATCACCACCCTCCCTACCCGTTGTTTCCATCTTTCTGCTGCTTCGCTCATGAATATTCTGATCGTCGTTGAGACCTATTTTGTAGCCCGAATTCTGCGTGAGCGTCTGGAAGAGCTAGGATATTCGGAAATTATGCTCGCCACGAGCGCTCCGGAAGCTGTCCAACATCTCCGCGTAACAAGCATCGACCTTATCATCGTTGATGCAGAATGGCTCAAGCCGGGGATCGACATTCATGCCTTTCTTACCAGCATTCGTAAGTCGGATGAAGTAAAGAGTATTCCGATTCTGATGTGCTCTTCCAAAAACAAAACGGAAGATGTTAAAATGGCCCTGAACGCCGGCGCCAGCAGCTACCTGCTCAAGCCCTACAACGAAGAGGCCCTGAAAGAACATCTGGATGGTATCTTCGGTGTCGAAGAACTGGAAATCCCTGAAGAAACCGAAGCAGCGGCCTGACGAACCTCCCGATAAATCCAGCGTAAGGTAGCTACACCACCGACTTTACGCTGAACCATGCGTACCCAAAACGAAGCGTTAGCGCCCGACGCTGCCGGCCATACAGAGATCGTCCTGCCCGTAGCAGGCATGGAGTGTGCCGCCTGTGCTGTTCGAATAGAAAAGCAGCTTTCGAAGCGCCCCGATGTATTCTTCGCTCAGGTAAACCTCGCCAACAACCAGGCGCGCGTTGCCTATAACAGCCTGCACGCCAGCCTCCAGGATCTCGTCGATACCGTGGAAAAAACGGGTTTTTCTATCCCGCATACGGTTACCCGGATCTCCCTCACTGACGGCGAGCACACACAACAAAAACTTCAGACAATCCTGGAAGGTGTACCGGGCTTACTGGGCATATCACTACCCGAAGCTGCAGGCGCTCAACATCCAACCAGCGTTGATATTGCCCACATCGCCGATCTGTATCCTGCAGAAGAGCTTCGGCGGCGTCTGGCCAGCCACGGCCTCACCGACCTGGCAGACACTACGCCAGCATCCCCTGCACCAGACACGGGCACCACGCATTACACCAGGCTCCGCAATCGGTTTGCTAGTGCTGCGCTGCTCAGCCTGCCGGTTGTGATTATTTCGATGTCGCATGAGGCCATAACCTTTACAGGGGTAAATTTCTGGCTGTTTGCGCTGACCACACCCGTTGTACTCTGGGCCGGCGGGCCATTTTTTGCTACCGCGCTCCGCCTCCTGCGCTACCGAACGGCAGATATGAACTCGCTGATTGCGCTCGGTGTTGGCGCTGCATACATCTACAGCACAGCAACTACGTTTTGGCCAGCCAGGTTTATGGCTGAAACCGGCCGCCATCCCGATGTTTACTTTGAAGCCGCAGCGGTTATCATCACGTTGGTCTTGCTCGGCCGGCTGCTCGAGGCCCGGGCAAAACAAAAAACTAACGCCTCCCTCGCCCAACTACTTGCCCTGCAACCGTCCACAGCGGTTGTCATCGAAGACGGCATTGAACTTACGTTGCCGTTGACACAAGTCACCGTAGGCATGCAGGTGCTCGTGCGACCAGGAGAACGTATCCCGCTTGATGGTAAAATTGTTGATGGTGCATCTGCGGTCGATGAAAGCATGATTACTGGCGAGCCGTTGCCAGTTGACAAGCTGATGGGTGATACTGTTGTCGGCGGCACGCTTAATCGTACTGGGGCGTTTGTCTTCGAAGTACAACGGGTTGGACAGGAGACTACGCTGCAACAAATTGTTCGCCTGGTAAAAGATGCTCAGGGCCACAAAGCACCTATCCAGAAACTGGCAGATATCGTTGCCGGCGTTTTTGTACCAGCCGTACTGGTTATCGCGATACTCACTTTTGCGACGTGGTACCTGTTTACCCAATCACTGGCCCTGTCTCTTGTAGCTTTTGTCTCCGTACTGATCATCGCCTGCCCCTGCGCGCTCGGCCTTGCAACACCAACGGCTGTAATGGTGGCTACAGGCAAAGCAGCTGAGTACGGGATCCTGATCAAAGGCGGCGACACCCTTGAGAAGCTGCCAAAAATTTCCAAAATAGTACTGGATAAAACAGGCACCTTAACGGCCGGCAATCCGCGTTTAGTGGCCTTCGAGGCGGTAGGTACCCACCTCACACCCGCACGCATCTTACAACTTGCCGGCTCGGCAGAACAGCGATCAGAACACCCGCTTGCGCAGGCTGTACTGGCTTATGTGGAAGCACAGGGGGTAGAATTACTGCCTGTCACCACCTTCAACAGTGTAACTGGCTCAGGCATAGAGGCAACGGTTGACCATACAACCATCCATATTGGAAATGCCGATTACATCAGCAGCAGACATATTGCTTCAGATGGCTGGCAGCAGGCTTATGCTGAGGCACAGACCGCGGGTCACACAGCCATTCTTGTTGCCATTGATGGCGTTGTTGCAGGCGTTATGTCGATCAGTGACGCACTTCGCCCCTCAACTGAAGCAGGGATTGCAGCTATTCGATCGCAGGGTATTGCAGTGGCCATGCTAACAGGAGACCAGGAGGTCACGGCCCACGCCATTGCTGCAGAAGCAGGTATTGAAGAAGTCTACGCCGGCGTCAAGCCATCAGAAAAAGCAGCCCATGTTTTATCGATGCAACAGGCAGGTGATGTTGTAGCCATGGTCGGCGATGGAATCAACGATGCGCCGGCACTTGCAACAGCCGACCTTGGCATTGCCATTGGTGCCGGTACTGATGTAGCTATCGAAACCAGCGACATTACGCTTATGCGGGACGATATCAAAACCGTCTCACAGGCCATTTCGATTGCACGACAGGCCATGCGAACCATCAAACAAAACCTGTTCTTTGCCTTTATCTATAATGTGATTGGCATCCCCATCGCAGCCGGCGTCTTGTTTCCGATATGGGGCATCACCCTCAACCCGATGATTGCCTCAGCTGCGATGGCGTTTTCGAGTGTTTCCGTTATCACCAACAGCTTGCGACTGCGTCGCTGGCAACCTTAACGCTAAAGATTATGAGCACACAAAAAGAAACCATACACATTGATGGCATGAGCTGTGGACATTGCGTGTCTACGGTCAAAAACGCTTTAGAAGCTACTGCCGGCGTTGATGTGGAGCACGTAGAAATTGGCAAAGCGCAGGTACAGTTCGACACCACGCAGGTTTCTGCGGCGCAGCTTGCCTCAGTTGTGGAAGACCTCGGCTTTGAAGTAAAAGCCTGAGTACCAACGCAAGGTACTCAGTTGTAAAAGATCAAATATCGCCTTGCTGTGGGCGCAGGACGATCTCTTCTACAACGGTACGGTCTGACATATGATAGATGTCGAGCACTGCCTTGGCAATGTCTGTTGCCGGCATGAACCGTTCTTCTGGTAATTCAACACCATCCCAACTCGGCGTTAGTGTCGCACCGGGCAACAGGGTCGTTACCCGAATCCCTGTATTACGCGTTTCTTCGCGCACACTGCGTGCAAGGCCAAGTAGTCCGTGTTTGGCTGCGCAATACGCAGCACCGCCCGGGTAGGCTTTCAAGGCAGCAACGGAGGCCATATAGAAAATAGCGCCACTGTTGCGATCCAGCATCGGTTTGAGGAATTGCTGCGTCACACTGAAGGCGCTGACAAGATTCACATCTACTTGCTGCCGAAACGAAGCCAGCGTGGTTTCAAGCAGCGAACCCGGCTGAAAAACGCCGGCATTGTTGACCAGCACATCGGGCGCTCCCCACTTTTCCATGACAGCTAGAGCCATAGCGGCCACAGCAGCTTCATCGGTCACATCACACGGAAAAGCGGCAGCATCCGCACCCCGTGCGCTACAGGCCTTTACCACCTGCACCAGCTTTTCCTCATTGCGGGCAACCAGCGCAATGCGAGCATCTGCCTCCTGTGCAAATGCCTCGGCAATGGCACGGCCTATTCCCTGGCTTGCGCCGGTTACAACAAATACTGGCATATTACCTGGCTCCTATCAGTCGCATAAATTCAAAACGGGTGGCATCTTTGTGGAATTCACCACTTACACAACTGGTCGTTGTCAGGGAATTCTGTTTCTCCGCACCACGCATCATCATGCACAAGTGTTGTGCTTCAATGACCACGGCAACACCAAGCGGCTTGAGCACGCGGTCAATGGCTTCACGTATCTGGAGCGTTAACCGTTCCTGTACCTGTAGCCGGCGCGCAAAAACATCCACAACACGTGGAATTTTGCTTAATCCAACAATTTTGCCATTCGGAATATAGGCCACATGCGCCTTCCCAAAAAAGGGCAGCATATGATGTTCGCACAGCGAATAAACTTCGATGTCTTTAACAACAATCATTTCGCTGTAGCTTTCCTCAAACAGGGCTTTGCGTAGCACTTCGTCCGGATCCATCTGGTATCCATGCGTCAGGAACTGGTAAGCTTTTGCGACCCGTTCCGGTGTTTTGAGCAGCCCCTCCCTTGCTACATCTTCCCCCAGGTCCGTAATGATCTCTTTTACCTGGCCGGCAAGACGATCCGTCACCTCTTCATTGTAATGGTCTTCACGTCTGTAAAGCACTTCGCGTTTGTTATTTGCTTTTTTCGCTGCCATCTATTTCAGTATTGTTTGATGCAAACCAGAGATTTGAAGACACGATCGATGTGTTTACGTATCGCTGTGCTTCTGTTTTGCGCTATTCCGGTCCTGGTAAAGACGCTAAGAAAGCGCATCAATCGGCATTCAATTTGATCCTAAATTCGCATGTTTGTCTAATCAGTATTCACCAGATGAGTAATAAGGCATGTGATAGACGCTGATCTTATTCGCCGCGGTATTCAGCCATATTGCGCTCGGTTTCAAACAACCGGATGCAATGTAGCTTGCCAGCAGGCAGAGCTTCTTCAAGTTGCTGCCAGATCGCCACTACAAAATTCTCCGTAGAAGGCATGATCCCATGCATGAAGTCAACATCTATGTTCAGGTTTGCGTGGTCCACTTTATCAACAACACGTTCTGCCATTACCTTTTTGAGCAAACCAAGGTCAATTACATATCCGGTTTCGGGGTCCGGCTCGCCGGCTACCGTTACTTCGAGGAGATAATTGTGACCATGCCAATTGGGGTTATTACACTTCCCAAACATATCCCGATTCCACGCATCCGATTTGTTCGGATTGTGCAGACGGTGTGCTGCATTAAAGTGCGCTTTACGCGTTACATAAACGAGTGGCATATCCTTCGCTGAAGCAAGAATTAGATGTTATCAGAACGCCTCTGTACCTACGCTACACTAGTGGGTTTCAAACTGGGCCACATCTATTACACATCAAGCGATAAACTACACACAGGGCACGTCTTGCCGGATCCCGCGTACAATCCTCTTTTGTTACCGTACCGCATGCCATCGGGGTACGCTCACATTACACCTCAAGCGCTACATGGCAGAAAAAACGCTTTTCGAAAAAATTGCAGACCGGGAAATCCCCGCAGATCTCGTCTATGAAGATGACCTGTGTATCGCATTTCGCGATATTCATCCGCAGGCACCCACACACATTCTAATTGTACCCAGAAAACCTATCCCAACGCTCGACGCTCTTGAACCGGCAGATGAACAACTGGTGGGACACCTTTTTCTGGTTGCAAAAAAGATTGCGAAGCAGGAAGGCCTGACCAATGGGTATCGGACCGTTTTTAACTGCGGTGAGGAAGCAGGACAAACCGTTTTCCATATCCACCTGCACTTGCTTGGCGGCCGGCCGCTGGCGTGGCCTCCGGGTTAATTTTTGCTCCGCTGCATGTCCTTCTTTGTAAACCCCTCACAATCAATAACACGACAACTGACCTGGTTGCTCTGTACGTGTGCGGTTTACTTACTGTTTACAGCGCCTGCAATTGCCCAAAACCAGCAACAACTCGCTACGGGATTTGAGCGCGATGTAAACCGCTATCGGTGGACAGCCGACTTGCAACTCAGGCAGCAAATCAAAAACTGGCAGTTTGACGCCACAAACAGGTTCTCGTCCGACGCCTTTATCCTGTTCAATAACCTGCTAAGTTTTAGAGATGAAAACCAGCTGTCGTGGATGCTCGACAGGCAGGAAGACAAACTATCTGCGATTCCGCGCTTTAAAGGCCGGCTGGCATGGTACAGCCAGAGCCGGGTCCTTTCGCAAGAGATCTATGCATTTACCACGTTAAAGCTACTCGATGTCTTGGCTTTTGAACCCGCTGTAGGCTTTGCTATGGATCAGCGTCCCGGCGCAAATCGGGAAGATGGGCGCGCCCCGTTGCAATCTGACGCTGGCCCTGCCTTTGGTGGCCAACTTCGCTTCTTGCCAGACAAAAACAGTGCATCCAACATCGCCATTGAAGCCGGCGGCAACCTCCAACTTATTAACCCGAGGCGTGGGCGTTCCATGCGCATGAAAGGGCAGGCAGAACGACTCTTTGCAGAAACCAGACTTGGCTCTACCTTCTCCTACTCGAACGCGCGCCGCGATGCCTACCAGGCCATCTCATTCCTGAACCGCGACACCGATACCAACCTGCTTTCCCAAACCATTGAAGCAACCACAAGCGATACCCTTTTTGTTGGATTGGAGCTGGAATCACCCCTTACCAAATCCCTCAAACTTACAAGCAACATAGATTTCACGGCCAACAACCGTAAAATCCGAACCTTTCAAGCGCCAGACCAATCCATCTTTTTTGATACCGACTTTAACCGAAGAACAGTTGATGCAGAAGTTGGGCTACTCTACGAAACGCGCCGGCTTGTCTCTCATCTGACCATGCTCGGCGGCGCTGAATTTGAGCAGCGGCAACTTGCCAACCGGGATGAGCTCCCCCCCGTCCAGGCAACGCAAAAAGGCGATCTCCTTGAGCAAGCTGACTACGACCGCAGCTTTTTCACCCTCCGCCTCCGCAACCAGATTGCCCTTACACCAAAGCTGGACCTCCGCACCGAAAGCACTGCCAATATCCTCCGCCACGACACCCCACTCTCAAACCAGGACGACCGGGACGAGGCCTTCTTCAACGGGTTGTTGGGCATGCAGTACAGGATCAGCCCCTACCTCCAGGCTAATATGAACGTGTTTGGCTCTTACTACCACACGGTATACCTGAAAGCCCGCCGCTCTGCTGAAAACAATGTGCAACGCACCCTTCGCCTCCGCCCTACCATAATCTGGACGCCAGCGCAGGCCACCTATTTCCGCGTCACTTCAGAAGTGAGGGCAACGTACACCGTAGACGACTTTGTATTGGAGGGCCGGCGCCCAACCGACCAGTCGGCCCGTGAACTGCGATATGAATCTGAATACAAACAGGATCTGGGAGAAGGTTTTCACTTACACGTAACCGGTGGATTTAGCGATCTTCGGCTTGGGCGTTTTTTGCAGGATTCTTTTGCAGAAATACCTTTTGACACCTTGCAGACTTACAGTGGGTGGGTACGCATTCGCTCAGAAGGCCGGCTTAACAGCGAGTTGGGTGTCCGGGTATTTACAAGAACTGATTTTGAACGCGCCAATACGGTGCGCTACCGCCGTATCGACGAAAATGGAAATTTTGTGGTTGACGAAACCGGCGCCGTTTTGCGCAGCACCGTTACCCGACAGGGCCGGCGATGGATTGAGCAGATAGGGCCTACGTTTGCCCTCGTGTTGCCCATGCGGCGCGCATCAGCAATCAGGCTCGATGGTTGGCTCAATTTTCAACGCATCAGACAAACGCTCTATGGTGATTTGCCCGAGGAACTCGCAGATCACATCCAGCGTGAAGCCCAACGGGGTACCCTGAAAACAATCCCGAATGTGGCACTGTCTGTTATATGGAATTTATAACCGTGTTTGCGCCGGACACCGTGCTAAAGCTGGGCTAGAGACTACATTATGACTCCTTCATCTGAAGAAATTTTTTTACTGGGTGTTACCGGCGGCATTGGCAGCGGTAAATCGATGGTTTGTCGTTTTTTCGCGGAGCGCGGTGCCCATGTTGTGTACGCTGATGCAGCTGCAAAAGCACTCATGGTGTCCAATGAAGCCGTACGTGCAGACATCATCGAAGCCTTTGGAAAAGCCAGTTACCATGCAGATGGTAGCCTCAACCGTGCGCACCTGGCCAGCCAGGTTTTTGGAGATGATGCAGCTGTCGCTCGCATCAACAGCATCGTACATCCACGGATGGCCGATGTGCTGATAGAAGCGAGGGATGTGGCGATGGCGGCCGGCAAAAAACTGCTCGTCTACGAGGCGGCGCTGATATACGAATCGGGTAGTGCGGACCGACTGGATGCGGTTGCAGTCGTACACACCCCACTGGTACTCAGGCTACAGCGCGTGATGGCCCGCGACGAAGCAACTGAAGCCCAGGTCAAAAAGCGCATGGATCACCAGCTACCCCCCGAAACCTTGCTTGAAAAAGCAGATTATGTTTTGCACAACGACGGATCTATAGCGCACCTGGAGGCCCAGGTTGACGCGTTATACCACACCATTCTCCAGCTACAAAATACGAACTGATGCGCGACAAATTGATTTCTTCTTGCGAGATCTGTGAAGACACCCCAAAAACAGAACACATCGGGCCTTGGTTGATTTAAGTAAATCAGCGCTTATTCTTTGCACCCCAGTATATAAAAAACAGTATATTTAGCCCATTCAAGCAACAGTACGGGCTACCTGAAGCATATCTGCGGTCATCAACGAGCACCCTGTTCCATTCCATTTTTGTTCTAACAAGCAGAAATTCAGATACCCTGCTTGCCAATCGTCAATCAAGTTATGCACCTTTGTCTTTTTGAAGACCACGAAGTATATCATCTCTCGCCTATCGCCCAAACACGCGGCGTATACCTGATTCGGACTGGCGCGCTGAACAATCTTGTGAGGTTATGGGAAACGTTTGACCGTCCGAAGCTGTCGCTGCACGCCCGTACGGAAATTGAGGAAATTGTGCGCAGCCAGACCGGGCTTCCGGTAAACGAAGGCGAAGACGAAAAAGGGTATTTGTTTGTCAATGGCAGAATTACGGTGCTGCCTATTCAGTTGGTAGCTCGCCTCGCCCGAAAATCTTCCAAAAAGAAAAAAGCGAAAGTTTTTATGCAGCAGGGCATTGTGGTTGCTGCATGGGCGCCCGACATGAAGTCGCTCAAGTTTGACGGCCCGATTGATGCATCCACGTTTGAAGGCCTGCCAACGGAAGAAGTAACGGGCGTTGAGATGATTGGCCGGCTGTGGCATCTGGTAGATGGTCTGCAGGCGCGGCTTGAACAGGACCTTGCCCGTCTATCGCGCAACTACAAACCTGAAACGCCACCGCAGGTACACGCATCGGTCACGCTGTACAACCCTGAGTCCATCTTCATCGGACCAGATGTTGAAATTGCACCCGGCGCAATTATTACCGCTGCAGACGGGCCGGTTTTCATTGCCCGTGGTGTCAAAATTATGGAAGGTGCTATTGTAAAAGGGCCCATCTACCTGGGCAAGCGTAGCACAGTAAAGGCCCGCGCCGAGATTTCGCGGAGCGCCATTGGCCCCATATGCAAAGCCGGCGGGGAAGTTACCGACGTTATCATGCAATCCTTCTCGAACAAAGCCCACGAAGGCTTTCTCGGACATGCCTACCTTGGTTCATGGTGTAATATTGGCGCCGGCACCAATGCCTCCAACCTGCGCAACGACTACAACGACGCGACACTGTTTAATGAACATCTCAATGCGTTCGAACCTACGGGCCGGCAATTCCTCGGTCTCATCATGGCTGATTACTGCAAGATTGGGATCAGTTCCATGGTAAATACGGCATCGGTATTCGGGGTTGGTTGTAATTTGTTTGGGAGCGAATTTCTGCCGCGCCACCTCCCCTCATTTAGTTGGGGAAGCCCTCACACCGGTTTTGAACCTTACCGATTGGATAAAGCCTACGAATCTATCGAGCGGTTGATGGCGCGTCGGGCCAGAACCCTTTCTGATGTCACCAAAAGACAGTTGGAAGTGATTTTCAACAACGCACAAGCGCCGGCCCTGTAAACAGACGTTTGCTATTGGCCCAGTGTACGAACTAACTGACCACTTTCATTACAATCATGGTGAGGTCATCGCTGAGTTGTGTTTCGCTGCCTGTAAAATCAACAATGGCAGTACGTACAGCGTTTAGGATGTGCTGTGCAGATTCGTTCTGGTGTTCGCGCAGAATTGCTTCGAGTCGGTCTTCGTGAAACTCCTCCTCTTCCGGGCTCATGGCCTCCGTAACCCCATCGGTAAAAGAAACGAGAATATCCCCCGGCAACAGGTCTACGCTTCCGCGTTTATACGGCATATCTTGCATTACACCGAGCAAGAGCCCTCCTTCTTCAAGCAGTTCGAGTGCACCATCTTTCCGGAGAAGCATGGGCGGATTATGGCCGGCGTTTACATATTCGAAGCGGCGCGTTTCCGGGTGATATAGTCCAGTAAAAGCCGTAATGAACTTGTCAAAGCTGGTATTCTGGCAGATAACGCGGTTCATATGGCCGATAAACTCTTCCATGGTGAGGTCCATTGGCACCATGGTATGCAAACAGGCCTGCAGGTTTGCCATGAGCAGTGCAGCCGGCACACCTTTGCCGGTCACATCTGCAATTGCAATCAGGATGCTACCATTTTGCTGGGCAACCAGGTCAAAGTAATCGCCGCCTACATGCCGGCTTGGCAGGGCGAGCGAGGCCATCTGTAAGCCAGAAACTTCCGGCGTCTCCCGCGGCAACAGACGCTCCTGAATATCACGCGCAAGCCGCATCTCTTCTTCCAGGCGCTCCTTTTCGATCTGCTGTTCTACGAGATAGCTGTTCTGAATCGATACAAACGCCAGGTTACCGAGGGCATAGAGCAGATCGATGTCATCCGGCTGGTAAGCCTGCCCGGTCATTTTGGGACCAAGGCAAAGAATAGCGCTTGTTTCATTTTTATGCTGAATAGGCAGAATGAGCGCAAGGCCTTCGTCACATAGCGGGCGCCATTCTTCGGGTGCTTCAGCAGGGTTCTCAAACTGTAATTCTTTTTTAAGGCCAGCGAGGTTATCCAATACCTGTGCAGAGCACACTTCCTTTTTCACCCCTTGTGAAGCCACAACCTGAAGCATTGAGGTTTCATCCTCATCGTCTCCACTTCGCTTGAGCAGAAACAGGTGTTTATTGACCAACATCTGCCCCATCAGCGCAAAGGCAAGTAATTTGACGAGTTTCTCGCGATCCACCGTTGAGTTGAATTCCTGTGACAGATCAAACAGGGTGTTCAACTGCTGTACTTTGCCATCCAGCTCTCGATTGGTATGCTGGAGTTCTTCAACCATGAGCGAGTTGAGCACCGAGGCAGACGACATATTGACCAGCGACAGGATGAACTCCAACTCTTCGGGATCAAATGCCTTTCCTGTTGCTTTCGGCCCGAGACCAATCAAACCGATTTTTCGATGGCCAAAGGCAACGGGCAACAGCATGACAATCTGGTGCCGGGCCAGTTCTTCGGGAATGTCATCTGCACCAATCAGTTCACCGGAATGTAATTCATCAAGCCTGATTTTTGCGCCGGCGTCGATGTCGGGCAGCCCTTTCACTTTGAGCACATGGTAACATCCTTCGTCTTCCTTGTACAGCAACGCTACCCCGCGGGTTACGAGCAGTTTGCTCATCGCGGTAAGGAGCAAATTGTTCAGGATAAATTCCAGATCAAGAGACGAGCTCAGCATCTGGCTCGTTTCATACAGGGCCCGCAAATCGTGGCGGGTTGTCCGTTGCTCGTGTGAGGTACTTCCGGGCATGGGCCTCTTTAGGGTACGTGTGGTGTGGTCGCGCGTGTGCGTATCAGGGTAAACTACTTTTCGTCCAGGTGAACCACCTCGACTTGTTTGGCTTTGCCTGCCTCAATTTTTAGTCGTAAACAGGTTTTGACCTGGTGAAATCCCTGCCGGCCTGCAGCGCCAGGATTAATATACAGCATATTGCCGAGTGACTTTACGCGTTCTACCCGCAAAATATGGCTGTGTCCACAGATAAAGATGTCGGGAGGCTCAACGGCCAACTGTTTGTCCATGTTTCGCTGCCAAGCTTTCTGATGGCCTGCGATGTGTGTCATCCAGAACTTCAAGCCGGCATACTTGATCCGCATGTGTTTCTCTGTACGGTGCCGAATGTCTTGTCCATCAACGTTTCCCCATACAGCCCGGGTAGGCGCAAGGGCTTCAAGCTGGTCGAGAATGCTGGTTGTACCAATATCTCCGGCGTGCAAAATCAGGTCTACACCACTGAGATAGTCAGGAATTGCGGGATGGAAATAACCGTGGGTATCAGAGAGAATACCTATGAGCATCAAATAGCGCCTTATCGCAACATAAATCGAACACCAACCTGCCGGCGGGAGCGCGGCCAGTTTCCTTCGCCAGGCACCCACTGCCTGAGAGGCAGCCCAATGTAAGGCATAATCTTAAATCCGGGCCGATGAAACTCGATGCCTGATCGCGCCCAAATTACGCCGCCTACATAATCTTTCGACGTTGTAATTTCTTTTTTGAAAGAAGTTGCGGCATCTAGATTTAATGCCCCAAGCAAAGGTTGCTCGTAAGACGTTTCGAGCAAGTCATAGTTGCCGGCTTGCCCAAGAACCGAGACAAAAATATTACTACCGGCCGGATCTAGGCGGAAGTTATAGCCAAACATCATGTGGACTTCCCATCCCAGCGCACGGGTGTAAATCACATCAAGGTTGTTGCGTTGGCTTGAAAAAGGTCCGGTGCCATGCAGTACAAATCCGGTTGAAAGCCCTGGCTCAGCCAGCACCCACTGCTCATATCCAAGACGCACGCGGCGAATGCCAAATGCAAAGTTGGTTGATGCCAGTGGCGATACCAGGTTTGAAGAAAGCCAGGCGATATCAATTTGAGGAAATCCTACCCGGCCGCCAAAAGAAGGGTCAACAGCGAGCCGCAGTGCATACGAGCGCACATCGCTGTGCTCGTAATATTTGAATACCAGCCAACTGAGCGATAAGCCACGGCGCGTACTGTTGCCAGCAGCATCCACAACCGCGCTCAAATCAAGTCGTTTAGAGAATTGGTAATCCAACCTGAAACTAAGGCCCAGCGGGTTGGGCTCAACCACCTGCAGCTCTTCACCTTGCAGGGACCCGGCATTGCGATACGCCACTTCAGCGGTGAGGGCATAGCCTCCATAAAACTCGCGTTGTGATTCTTCGCCGCGGTATAACTGATCGTACTGGAGGAAAGGACGTTGGGCAAAAGCGTGCGCCGGCATCAGCAAATACAATACGCCCAGCATTGGAAGAAGCAATGCCTGTCTTGAAACGCAAAAATAGCGCTTCCCATGGCGCTCCGAGCGCCACGCTGAGCTCGTATGTGTCGGAATGGGATGCATTTGGACTGCCAGCACAAGTTTAAGCGGCAGGAATCCATGGGCGCAGCCGGGAATTGCGCTAATGGAATGGGGGACCCTGTAAAATACAAAACTTTTGTGAAGAACGAAAGCTAGAGCAAAATCGTTTCCCCAGGAGCCAAAACTTTTGTCTCAAAACCTTTATCAGCCATGCCACCTTCCCATTCTGGCATATCAATTTCGATGGGCGGGAAGGTGTTATAATGCATCGGAATGCTGAGCTTGGGCTTAAGCAAAGATGCTGCGCGGATGGCACCTTGCGGTCCCATTGTAAAACAATCACCCACCGGCATCAGCGCCACATCAATGGCGTGTTCTTCGCCAATCCAGGCCATTTCAGCAAATGGGCCCGTATCACCGAGGTTGTAGATACACTTCCCTGCTATATGCAAAACAAGCCCATTGGGGCATCCGCCGTAGGTCCCATCGGGGAAAGAAGAAGAGTGGGTGGCCTGTACAAAGGTCACTTTCCCCCAATCGAAAGTCCAACTCCCCCCGGTATTCATTGCGTGAACGCGTGGGTGGTTGTGGTTGCGTTTTATGTATTCACAGATCTCATAATTCGCAACCAGTAAAGCCCCGGTACGCAGTGCAATCGGGGCTGTATCTCCCCAATGGTCACCATGCGCGTGCGTAAGCAGAATAACATCAGGATTTAAATCTTCTGCTTTCACAACAGAAGCAGCGAGGGGATTGCCTGTAATGAACGGGTCAAACAACAACGTTACATCGTCTGTTTTCAGCTGGAATGCAGAGTGGCCAAAATAAGTAAGTTCCATGATACGTATCGGATTCAGGAGTAAGATTGGACAGGATTGAAGCGCTTATTGGGACCACGACGTTGGTTCGCGATCCCATCGATGTGCCTTCAGCTGTGTATGCAGCGCTTGTGCCAGGGGTCCTTTTTCGCTGGCTGCCATATTTGCTTCAACGTGTCGTAATTTACGCATTCCCGGAATAATAGTACTAACACTTTGGTTATTGAGAATGAAGCGGAGGGCCATTTCCGGCATATCCATGTCTCCTGGCACCAACGGACGCAGGGCTTCAGCCCGATCTACGCTTGCATGCAAGTTCTCCGGTACAAAATAGGTATTGCGCCAATCTCCCTCTGGCCAGGTTGTTTCTTTGGTTAGAATGCCTGTCAGGGTCCCTTCATCAAATGGTACACGCGCAATGACGGCAACATCCTTTTCCTCACACGCCGGAAAAAGCTCATCTTCCGGGTTTTGGTCGAAAATATTGTAGATCACTTGCACAGCATCCACTGCGCCGCTGCGAACGGCGGCAATCCCATTCCAGGTTTCCCAGCGGTTCAAACTGATCCCAACTGCACCAATCATACCCCGCGCTTTCAGGTCCTCCATTTTACGCAGCCACCGTTCATCTGAGAGCCAGTGGTCTTCCCACACGTGAAACTGCATCAGGTCAATACACTCCAGGCCGGTGTTTTTCAGGCTGTCTACAACGTATTCCTCGATATGCGCAGGCGGATAACAATCGTCCAATGAGAACTCGCGCCGGCTGGGCCAGGTGAAGTTCTTGGCGGGAATTTTAGATGCCGTATATAGTTTCCTGTCTGAATTTGAACGCACCAATTCGCCAAGCAGTTTTTCGCTATGTCCTTCGCCATACGCCCAGGCGGTATCAAAGAAATTACACCCTAACGCTACCGCATGATTGAGTGACTTCAATGATTCCCTGTCGTCAGATCCTTTCCAACCGCCCATGCCCCACATCCCGTAGCCAACTTCGCTAACCTGCCATCCCGTGCGTCCAAACCTTCTGTATTTCATTAATATGCTCTGGGTTTATCCTGGCCCGGGATACTGCTGCAGGACCAGCGTCGTAGAAGATAATTTTCACCCAAGGTACAGCCAAAGCGGGATACAAAAAATGGGCTGGGCGCCGGCGATTGGAAATCATCACCGGGACCCAGCCCCTCATACAAACAGATACTGCTACGTTCCGTTTACTTGAACGCCAGCACGTTAATTCACGCGTGGCTGTGCGCCACCACCACGGCCACCGCGACCGCCGAACTCCGAACGCCTGCGCTCACGCATTTCTGCCTGAATTTTTGTGTATTTCTCCATTTCCTCCTCCGACAACACGGCAGCCAGTTTTTCATTGGTACGGCTTGTCAGTTCATTCATCTCTTCCCGCATCGCCTGACGCGCATTACGGTCCTGCCCCTGGAAACCCGAAAAAATGGTTGTCCGCTCTTTTGCCTCTTCCGATAAGATGCCCCGCACCAACTCAGATTTTTCATCGGGCAATGCCAGCGCTGTGACCAACTCTTCTACCTGGGCTTTCATCCGCTCTTCCATGTTCGCACCACCACCCCGCTCGCCCCGTTGGGCAAAAGCAGACAACGTACCTGCCAGAAGTAGCATCACACAAAGCGTTAGTGTTTTGAGTGCTTTACCCATTGTTTGATTTAAAGCTAAAGTTTTCATCTTGGTTACCCGTTCAATTTTTTACCGTAGGCCGTAGTAAGATATTCACGCCACTAAGACGAACAATGTACCTCTTGCATTCCAAAATGGACAGGTTTAGAAATTAAACTTTCTGCCAATCGAGAATTGGAGGCCCCAGGATGAAGCACCGGAACTGCTGCTGCCGGCTGGCGGCACATAGCGATCCAGGTTTCGACCATAAACTATTTCCAGTAGGCCTAGCATCGGAAGTTGGGCGCGCATGCCAAAGCCGGCCGACCGGAGCAGCCCCTTCACGCTAACCGCTTCAGCATCGTTCCACGTATTGGCAGCATCAAAAAAGGCATAGGGCATTAGCTGCAACTGGGGTTGCTGAACAGCCATCCAGCGAAATTCAGACGTGTACTTGGTCAGAAAACGGGCACCCGTTACATTTTCCTCTGTTGGGTCCTCGAAAGCGCCCAAGGGATATCCGCGCAGGTACACTACATCGGTCCCAAGAATAGGCGTAGTGCCCAAGCCTTGCGCATCCAGCGGCGATCCGCCAAGCACAAAGCGCTCAAAGTTTACAGGCTGGCCATTAAGTGCGCCAATGTACCCCAATTCTGTACCCGCATTAAGCGAAAGCCGACCGTTGCTGGTGAGCGGTAAATTCCAACTCGACTGAAACCGCCACTTGTGGTACTGTACAAATCCATCTACAGGCAGCCCGACTTCACCAGAGAGCCGGTGATGCACGCCCCGCGAAGCAAAAATGGGATGGTTGGTTGTGTTGTGACTGATAAACTGCGTTAATGCCAGTTGCTGGTTTTTCCCTTGCGGCAGCTCTTCATAGATGCTGTTTTTGAAAGATCGGTATTCGACAGACGTGCCAATGTCAAAAAACGGACTGGGCCACCGGAGCCGGCGGTCGTGGAATAGGCGTGTAGCAAACGTATTGAAGCTACCGGTCAAATCAGACGCAACGGCTGCGCCAGCGATGTGGGTATACGATACATCAAAGCCCAGCGGCGCCGGCTTGCCCCTGAACCATGGCTCTGTGAAATTGAATCCGTACTGCTGGTAATTCGCGCCGTTTGCCTGCACGTTGAAACCAATTTGCTGCCCATCGCCTGACGGCAACGGTTGCCATGCGCCTTTTTGCAGGGCTTTTTGCAGCGAGAAATTGTTGAATGCCATGTTAACGCCCAGCACCAGACCAAACTGCCCCACGCTGCCCGTGATCTGGGGACGTGGGAAATTGGCCTCTTCGATGTCGTAGCGCAGGTTAACCCGTTTATTTTCATCGTCAACGGTTACGCCTGGTCCTTGCTTGAGGGTTTGCTGGCTCACGTGCCCTGATTGCATCAGCCGGCGAATCGACTCCTGAATAGCGGCCCGGCTGAACTGCTCACCAGGAATGCTATACAGTTCGCGCCGCACAACGTGGTCGTTCGTCGTGTGATTGCCTGTAATTTCAATATCACCAAAAACGTACGGCTCTCCTTCCTGTACTTCAAAAACAAGATCAAGTTTGTTGCCGGCCACCACCGTGATACTGGGCTGCACCCCAAACCGCATATAGCCCAGGTTCATGTAGCGGCTGGATACATCCCGACTCCCTCCATTTCCATACAGATTTTCTTCTAGTTTCGAGAGATTGTATACGTCGCCGGGCGCCACATCCAGCCATACATTCAAGGCCTCGTCCGCAAACAGTGTATTGCCTTCCCAGGTAACCGAATTGATGGTATACCGGGGGCCCTCGAATACGGTCAATGCAACATTGAGGCCTGGTTTGTCTGCATCAGACACCAGCCATACCGAATCACTCAGCACCCGGGCATCATAAAATCCTTTCCCATGGAGAAAGGTGAGTACCCGCTCCTGGTCCATTTTAAATTGCTTTTCGTCAAACCGTCCCTTGTCCCAAAATTTCCACCAAGTACGCTGCGAAGTTTCCATGGCGCGCCGGATCTCACGATCACTCACTTCCTCGTTGCCTTCGATGGAGATGTTTTTAATGCGTACTACTGGCCCCGTCGAGATGTTGAACTCGATGTCAACGGTACCATCTTCTTTTGGTGTCTGGACAGCTTCAACCTCTGCCAAATGGTACCCTTTTTCGCGCAGCTCGCGTTTGATGGTCCAGCGGGCACGATCAATGTCTGCCGGCCTTACAGTTGCGGTAAAATGCAGCGGTAGTAATCGGCGAAGGTGTTTCTCTTCTTTGGGTGAGATGCCAGTAAAGTGGTAACGGTCCAGTTTGGGGTAGGGAATCACATGAATTTCTACATGCAAACCATCGGTAGAATCCGCCTTTCTGATCTCCACATGTGAAAACTGTTCTAGCCGGTAAATGGCGCGTATGGCAACAGCAAATGCAGGGTCATTGGGCAGCACCACACGCTGCCCTTTTCGGAGTCCGCTTGCGCTCAAGAGGAAGTTCTTGAGGCGCTCGTCGTCAATGCCAGAAACCGTGATGCGCTCAATTTCTGAAGGCGGAACGGAGGTGTAACCCGTTTGCGCAACAGGTTGTGCAACCGGTTGGGCAATGAGCATCGGAGGAGATACCGCCGGCAGTGCCAGAAACGCTATCGTAAGCAGGAAAACGCTAAATACGTGCATGCAAAGACGTCTTAGAATGGTTGTTTGATACAACCCAACGCTTCACGCGGCAACTGGCAAGAGTCGCATTAAAAGCCACACATCGGGTTATACAGGATGAGCCACGTGTGTAACCACGCGGGGGCATGGTTCACTCCTGTTTTCCCTAAACGGCTAATGCGTTGCTTTTATTGTTTAAATCTGGCGGGTAACTCAGTCTACGCCGTGCAGGGTCTCTTTGATCAGCATATCAACCACAACCTTGAGCGCTTGCTGGTGGTCAGCGCCGGCAGACTTCGCCTCCTGATACGCTTTTAACTGCCAGTGCGCACTGGTGCCTTGCCCAAGGATTGTACGGGCATGACGAACTTCTGCAACGCAATCAAAAAACTCGGCGTCTTCCTGGATATGGTCGAGCAACTCGTCAAGCAGTCTTGCATACGGCGTGATGGTGCCATGACCGTAATCAATCAATCCTTTTTCAAAGCCATAACGCTGCGCGCGCCACCGGTTTTCGTTGAGCAGCAAGTTGGCATAGGTGCGCCAACGCTGGTTGTTTACACGGAGACGGTACAGCATCCGGAGCCAGCAGCGGTAAAGGGCCGCGATGCAGATGCCATCTTCCAAATGGGTGCAGATGTCAGCCACGCGCATCTCCAGCGTAGGGAAGCGCATGCTCGGGCGGATGTCCCACCAAACCTTGGAGCTATCTTCAATAACGCCAGCATCCACCAGCACATCGACATGCCGATGGTATTCGGCGAAACTTGCAAAGTGTTCTGGGAGCCCGGTACGGGGCAGTTCATTCCAAACAGCGATGCGATATGACATCAAGCCCGTGTTATCGCCCTCCCAAAACGGAGAAGATGTACTAATCGCCAGCAGATGGGGCAGGATATAGCGCGTCTGGTCCATCATGTCGATGCGCAGGTCATCGTCTTCAATCCCTACGTGTACGTGCATCCCGCTAATTACCATGCGGCGGGCAACAGCCTGCATGTCGCGTGCGAGAATGGCGTATCGGTCTTTATCGGTGTGCTTCTGACTCTCTGTGCTTGTAAAAGGATGGGTAGAGGCCGCGATGATGGCCAGTCCATGGCTTTGTGCAACATCGGAGACTGCGCGGCGCAGGCGCGACAATTCGCCGCGGGCTTCATCAAAGGTATTGCAAACCCGGGTACCCACTTCTATCTGCGACTGAAAGAATTCGGGGGTTACCTGTTTTTCGAGAATGTCTTCGCACTCAGATAACATGGAAGGCGGCGCTTCCCGAATCAGGTTGCCTGTTGCCTGATCTACGAGGAGGTATTCTTCTTCAATACCAACACTAAAACTGGGTTCTTTCAGCATGGACTCACAGGGTCTTGTTTGATACACACCGTGCTTCACCCTCGATCGACGATGCGTAGCACAGAACTGGCTGGGGGAATAAATTTGGGTTAAGATACTGTTTTTTAAGAATTGTGCACAGCTGGGGTACTTGCCGGCGCTTCAATTGCTTATTTGAGGCAACCTCGCGCCGTTGTCCTCATCAGCATGTAACCTGTTAGCCCCGTGTACAAAATCTAATCGGCAGTATCAAAACTGACCGCATGGTCATCCAGTGCATTCCAGATGCCCCAGTAGATATCGTAGCTATTTTCTTTGTCAGAGTCGCTATTCAAAATCATTACCCTCCCAGTAAGGGTCTCTGAATCAAAGAACATCAGGGTGTTTACCCCGGGGTCGCCACCGCTGTGTCCGATGTCATTGTACGCCAGATGCTTTTCGATGAACAGGCCGGCGTTAAATCCTTCTCGCCCGTCCAACTGCGTATCGCTCAACTGTGATGCAAACAGCGCTTCATACCCTTCCGAAGACAGCAACAGACCTCGGCCATTGTACCCCTGTATGAGTTCGGACAGGAAAAGACCAAGGTCCGTACTCGAAGAAATGAGCGCACCATCAGGATAGGACAGGATGGTGTAATACGGCAGTTCTTTATCGTCGAGGTACAGCTTTGAATAAGACGCCATGTCTACGTCTTCAAACCGCCAGCCGGTTGCAGACATACCAAGCGGTTCAAAAATATGCTGGGTGGTAAACGCATGAAATGGCATCTCGGCAGCTAACTCAATAACAAGCGCGCACAAAGCCGTCCCGATGTTGCTGTACTCAAACAGCGCCCCGGGCGCCCTGTCGGCGTACATACTGTCTGCATACCACACCTCTCCTGCTTGCAGGAGTTTACGCAGGTAATCGGCCAACGGCATCCATGCAGAGGAAGGGTTTTGGTAATACGACTTGTAGCGTTCCTGCAGCGCAGGCCCGATCGGTACATCGTCTTTGTTGATGTAGTCGGTTTCCAGGTATGTATCCCCATCAACAATTGAGCTGGTATGGGTAGCCAGGTGCCGCAGCGTGATGGGGACTTCCGGGTGCTTTGGGTTTGCGACAGTAAACGGCAGGTAATCACCTATCGGATCATCAAGGTCAAGCAGATTCAACTCCTGGGCTTTTAACAACGCTACGCCAACAAACACTTTGGAGACAGAAGCAATGTTGATGATTGTCTCTTCTGTATAGGGCCGGCCGGCCGCAACATCTGCAAAACCAAAACCACGGTTGTACAGCAGCCCATCTTCGTTTACAACAGCAACCGAGAACCCTCTATAAACATCTGCCTCGTACAGGCTGTCAAGCCTTGCTGTTAAAGATTGCGACGTTGAATCAGGGACCTTGTTTTCTTTCTGGCAGGAAAACAGGAGCAACAACACGAGGACCAGCAGGCCTTTGTTCATATAACATCTGTGGGTGAGAATCGATAACAACTGTGGCAACACAACGGCCTCAAATGCCAAATGTTACAACCGGCTCACGCGTTATCTCTTGCAGGCGAAGCGCAGGTTCTATCTGCCATACAGGCTCATTTTATGAACCTGCCTGTTTCAACCGTTTCTTAACGTCTTCGTGGGATTTGCCAGGGTAGCTTTGATGGTATGATAGCTCACCGTTAACCAGGCCAGCACCAGTGTTAGCGCGCCGGCGATCAGGAGTGTTTGCCAGCTTATGGCAATTCGGTATGCAAACCCATTTAACCAGACATGCATGGCATAAAATGCTACTGGCGCACTTAATACAAAAGCGATAACAACCAATAGCGTAAAGTCCTTCGACACCAGAAAAAGCACATTCGTATGTGATGCGCCCAACACTTTCCTGATGCCAATTTCTTTGGTACGCTTTGCCACCATATAACTTGCTAGCCCCAATAGCCCCAGGCATCCTATCACTATGGCAAGTAGCGTAAAGTAGCCGATCAAACGGCCAAATTGGGCATCTGCCTGGTACATTTGATCGTATTGGCTGTCAAGGAAACTGTATGTGAACGGATATGCGGGAGACAGGGTAGTCATGGTCTCTTGAAGAAAACCAAGCGTGCGGATTATGTCCTCTGTGCCGGCTTTAACGAACACACGTGAATAATCACCGGGGTCAAGATACAGGGCAAGCGGCGCCACTTTCTGGCGAAATGACTGAAAATTAAAATCTCTCATTACACCAACAATATGGTGATCTGTGCCATTCAGCGTAAGGGACCGCCCTACAGCCTCATTCCATCCGAGTTGTTTTCTCAGCGTTTCATTGATCAGTAAACCCTGTTTTTGGTCAGTAACAATGGCGGCTGAAAAGTCGCGGCCTTCTGTTAGATCAACCCCAAACATGTCCAGATATCCGTAATGGATATTTGAATGGTATACGGAAACCTCCTGCCCCTCTGCAGCGCCTTGCCACGCGCGCGTATCAGATTGCGCATCGATGTAGATTGGATCATGGTGAGACGCAGAGACCGACAATACGCTGGCATCTGCTTGCAAGGCCTCCTTCACTGTGGTGATTCGTCCCCGCAAGTTCGGATCGTTGATTTCAATAGAAATGACCTGTTCTCGATCAATCCCTGTCTCTGCTCCCTGAATAAAGCTTAATTGCTGCCAAATGACGAGGGTACCAATGATGAGTACAATCGTGATCGAGAACTGAACAACCACAAGCACATTGCGCACACGGTAGCGGGCCAGGTATTGGCTTAATTTTCCCTTCATCATATGAACAGGATGCAGCATTGAAAGCCGAAATGCGGGATAACTACCAGCAAGTATGCCTACACCAAGCCCAATGGCAACCAACAGGACCAAGAGCATGCTGTTGTCTGCCAGGGAAATACTACGGGAAGTCAACGTGTTGAATGCCGGCAATAGCACAACGAGGAGCACCAGCGCGAGGATAAGTGCAAGGATGGCCGGCAAAAGCGCCTCTCCCATAAACTGGCCGATGAGTTGCTTTCGGCTCGCCCCAATCGCTTTTCTAACCCCAAATTCTCTGGCACGAAC
Organism: Bacteroidota bacterium; assembly: GCA_039111535.1. Classification (NCBI taxonomy): domain Bacteria; kingdom Pseudomonadati; phylum Bacteroidota; species Bacteroidota bacterium. The sequence goes on from JBCCIM010000008.1 coordinate 38,758, forward strand.
CAGCGAGCGGGCAATTGAAAGGTTAACGTAATTTATACCGGCAACAAGCAATACGAGCAACGCAATGCCCAGAAAAAGAAATACGTACCTGATATCTCCGTTTGCCCCAAACTCGGAATTGATAGTAGACCGCAAATGAATGTCGGTCAGTGCCTGCGGGAAATGAGATACAATTTCTTCCGGATGATTTTCTGCGGACGCATCTGGTGCCAGGTGTTGTTTTGCAACAACGGCAAGCTTGCTTTTAAAATGCTCCAGTGAAAACCCGGAATGTAATGCTGCATACGTGAAGTAATTGCTATTATCCCATTGGTCGATATGCCTGGCATAGTCAGCTGACGACGACATGGATATTATGTAATCGAAAGATAGATGGGTATTTGCTGGTATGTCAGCCATAACGCCCACCACTTGCATATCAACGCCGACAGGTGGTGGTGTTGACCACCAGGGTGCAGAAGGCGTAAAGGTCAACAATTGCCCAATGGGATTGGCCGCACCAAAGTATTTCTGCGCTAAAGACGCAGTAAGTATAACGGTATTAGGGTCAGTGAGTGCTTTACCTCGATCTCCTTGTATGATGGGAAAGCTGAATACATCGAAGAATTGTGGGGTCGCATAAATGCCATTTTCGTAAAACTGCTTTCCATCGTGTGTGAGCAGTGCTTTAACTTTACGCAACTGGGTTGCAACGTCGACTTCGGGAAACGCTTCTTCCAGTGCTCTTAAAAGCGGAGCCGGCGTATCTGTATACTGGTTGCTGCCGAGGTAGTAACCCGTCGGATCTACTTCTGCGACTCTATAAATACGGTCTGCTTTTTCGTGGAAGTCGTCGTAGCCAAATTCGTATCTGACAAACAGGCTAATCAGGATAAAGCACGTTAACCCGATTGCAAATCCGAATATGTTAATAAACCCATAAACGCGCTCTTTTTTGAGGGTACGCAGCGCTGTTTTGAGGTAGCTTTTGAGCATCGACACACGCCAACTGAGCTCCGGAAGCAGCCGCCGTTCGCGTTTCACTTTGCCCCAGAATACTTTCTGGTATTCTCGTTCAACGTTACCGTACGAACCCGTGCGTTTGATAGCAATCTGGAATGCCTCCTGTACAGAGGTGCCGGCATCAACAAGTGTTTTAATTCTTTCGCGCAAACCATTCTCCAGCTCTTCAATGTCTTCTGCTGAGAATGCCGCGTTCACCTCGTACGGGCGCCGCCAAACTGCCAGAGATTTTTCTAGATCGAAAGCCATGATATTATATCGATATACGCGGTTGTAGCCTTCACAGATGCGCCAGCGCGCCCAAACATCAACATACTTGCGCCAGCTTATACCTGGATGATACAGGTAATTTAGACAATTACACCTGGATCATCAAGCCATACAAACTCAAGAGCGACTAAAACTGGAGCGTATTGCGTCTTGCCTGTACATAGCTGATCTTTTTTCATGCAACTTACGTAGGGGTATGCTAAACACAGCGCGCCCAAGCACCTGGCCTGGTAAAGTTAAAAACCATTTCATGAAACAGATCTTCCTTTTACTTGCTGCTTTTGTAGTGGCTGCCTGTACGCAACCAACCCCGCAACAGGCCCCAGAACCCATATCCGACATCCCGCTTGGTGAAAACCAGGAAACTGCAATAAGCAATCTGATGGAGACCCACAAAGCCCCATCACTTGCCATTGGAATCATTAAAAATGGCGTACTTACGGGCACAAGGTACTTTGGCGAACAGGCACCCGGCGTCCCTTTGTCTGCACAGTCCATGTTCAACACCGCGTCCGTTCACAAAGCAATTACTGCAGAGACGGTCATACGGCTCGTTGAAAAGGGGCTGATCAATCTGGATGAACCACTGTCACCGCATTATGTGCATCCGGATATCGCAGCAGACCCCAGGCATGAAAAGCTGACACCACGCATCGTACTGACCCACAAAACGGGATTTCGCAATTGGCCTTATGAATATGATGATGGCAAGCTGGCTTTCGACAACGATCCCGGAGAAGCCTACGGCTATTCTGGCATAGGCTTCATGATTCTTGCGCGCGCCATTGAGGCGAAACTGGAAAAGCCTTGGCCGCAGATTGTGCGGGAAGAAATTTACAACCCGCTTGGCATGGTAGAGGCGACTACCATCCAGGAGCCGTGGATGGCCGGCAACTATGTCATTCCGGTTGATGAAAAAGGAGCGTTTAAAACTGATTTTGAACTGGCTTATGGCTATTGGAATGCTGCTGATGACCTCTACATAACCGTAAAAGACATGGCTAAATTCCTGATTGCCGTTCTGAAGAATCAGGGTATAAGCGACGCGCTGGCCGCGGAGCGCATACGCGTGCAAAGTGACCTCACAAATAACCCGATATGGGGATGTGATGGCGTTGTTGACCCCTGCCCCGCACCATACGGTCACGGCCTCGGCTGGTTTGTGTTTGGCTATGACGGCAATATCAATGTGCAGCATGGCGGCAATGACCGGTCTGAAGCTGCCATCGCCTATATCGAATTGCAGACGGGCGATGGCGCCATAGTCTTTGTCAATTCACCACAAGGGGTATTGCTGTGGCCCAAGGTCGTGGAAATTGTGGATGAGCAGCAGCAGTTTACGCCGGTGTTCAATCATATTATTGCCAAGTTTTTGACGCCTGAGGAGTGAGGAGTGAGGAGTGAGGAGTGAGGAGTGAGGAGTGAGGAGTGAGGAGTGAGGAGTGAGGAGTGAGGAGTGAAATTTAGTTTTTTGGGGGGGCTTTAGGCGAAAAGAGTGCAGAAAGGCGTCTGCAGTTGGCAAATTCATCCTTTCTTTTCCTTTTGCTTTTTTTGACTTCAATCTACAAAACACGTCAGGACATCTTCTTCAAAATAAGGGGGCTGGTTGACCCAGAAAATGTAGTTAACCTTGAGGAAATCTTTAGCAAAGGCGTGGAGTAAGGGCACAATGTTGTTGCGTGCTTTGTCGCTCTGTTCGCTGTAGTCCAGGTCTGCGCCAGTTTGACCGGCATAGTTGCCATCTTGTATGGCAATGCCAATCGGCACCGAATAGTCACCTTCGTGCATAAACCGCAACGGGTGGTTCAATTGTGCTTTGCGCTGTACCATCAAATCCGGCGCGCCGAGGCCAACGCCAATTTCTTGACCATAAGCATAAATGCTGCTGAGATATCCTTTATCATCCCACGGCAGCCATTCTCCGGGCACAAAGTTGGCGTACTGCATGGTCGTTGAAGTTGGGAAAGCCTTTTTGAGCGCCAGCATGTTGGCTTTTAATCCTGCAACATATTTTTCTTCGGTGAAACCATCACCTGGATCTTCTCCAATCTCAATGGCGGTCTCTTGCAGGTTAATACCCTCAATTTTTCCATCAAACGCCTCCCCAAAAGCCTGGAGAAAACGCGCAAATTCCACACGGACCTTTTCACTCCATCTTTTTGCTACCCATCCCCCCGGCTGGCCATCCGCATAGTACTGTGCCACAACGCCGCCATCGTACACATCCGAAAGCAGGTAATTGGGCACTGCTTTGTATTTGGGATAAAACGTCACATCTTGCAATTGCACAAACAGTTTTTTGCCGTGCTTTTTAAGGTAATTCAGGTCTTTTTCTACCATTGAAAAATCGTATCTCCCTTTCCGAGGTTCTAGCTCCTTCCAGGAATACATGATTTGTGCACCCTGAAACTGTGCATTTGCAAGGAATGCATGGTTGATGATCTTTTTTCGATCTTTCGAGAAATAGACAAAATGCTGGATGTTATCAGCAGGAATTGGGCAAGTAGCCAATAGATAGGCCTTGTAAGCATCTCTGTACTGCTCCGCAGGGTTTTCCCAATCTTGCGCAGCACTGATTTGACTGGATACGGCAAAAAACAGTAAAAGCAGCGTTACCTGTTTTATCATGGGTATGGGAGCGTGTTTTGATTCTTTGAGATTGCTTTGCCGATTCAGCATGCAGAGCGCTGTAGTATTCGTCTAACACAGGTCTGATTCACTACACGGTGTTGCCTTTCGGGTCACATTTGCTGTATCCAGATACCGGCGCATGTGATGTACTGCGCCGGCGTCATTGAATTCCATCACCAGGATGGTTCGCCCGGTAAAATCTACCAACTCATCGCGCCGTACATATTGTGAGGATTCAATGTATTCAACGATGGCCACATTTGTGCCCATTGTGATGCTTTCAATGCCCAGTCTAAATTCAAATTTGACCCGGGTCGACTCCAGGTGTGTACTGCGTATTTTTTCCTTTCCATCCAGCGTTACGCCATACACAACGTGAACGTCACTGACGTCTTCCGTCAGGAAAGCAAGATAAGCTTCAACATCTGCGGCCGTTTTATCCGGCTGTCCTGCAGCTTCTTTTGCCAGCACAAAAGCCTGCACACGCATTGCATCTACCTGGGCCAGCACAGGGCTTGCAAAAATAGCAAAGATCATAATCAGGAGCAGGGGTTTCATGTATATCCTTCAAAAAGCGTGTGATATGCTAACGAACAAGAGAAAGACGTACGACACACAGCAGAGTTGCTGATCAAATACGGGGCCCGCCTGCGTTAAATTTTTTTGGTTGCCGTATTCTTTGGATCATTAACATCCATAGCAAGATCTCACACGTTCTGAATCGCAAACACACCGCTGACATTGCCGTCAATTTATCCTACCTTACGAGCCCTGCGTACCATTCCCGCGATTATCGAACCTACTTTCATGCTTGAACCAGACCTATCCGGCGAGCCGGCGTGGATGCCCATTATCCCACCCAGCCTCCTCACGCAGGAAAACTCTTTCATTTCCGGAGACCCCACGGGCAATCGCTTGCGGTTGCGGTACTATTATGATGAAGCCAGTACACAAGTTATAGCCCGTACCTGGTTTGGACCGGGCGCAGAAGGTCCCCCCCGACATGCACACGGTGGCAGTGTTGCCGCAGTGCTCGATGAAGCCATGGGCATGGCGGCCCTGTATGCCGGCCATACAGTTGTCGCAGCCAACATATCCATCAATTACCTGAAGATGGTGCCGCTCGAAACCGTTGCCTCAGCCATCGCGCAGGTAACCCGTGTAGCCGGCAAAAAAATTTACACAGAAGCCAGACTTGTAGGCACCAATGGCACCGTTTTATCGCGAGGGGAAGGCCTCTTCATAACAATTCCCTTCAACAAAATAGCAACCCTTGCAGAGCCAGAATAAAGTCTGCGTTTCAGCGCTCCCCCCCTTTGCTTTAAGACGGAATTGTAGCAACATCTATTTTCGTTCATTGAAAGATAACGTGCATGATTTTACGCTGCCGATCATCCGTTCAGGCATAAAAATCGTCCATTCAATCCATTCTTAAGGCCATTAAGAATTCGATTCAAAATAGATGGATGTTAACGCTTACTTTATATATTAAGACAATAGTTCCCCTGAGCATCTGAACAACATTGGGAAATATGGGTCCAGGACACCCCCATTAGGAAGCCACCGTTTCCAGGACTCTCCAGCAGGTATGCGCTGCTTTGTTGGGATGTGATGGGATTATGAATCACTCACGGAAAACACAATGAACAAAATTCTGAAAATGATTTTTGTGTTGTTTGCTATACCCCTTATGGCATCAGCACAAGACGCTTCCTTGTCGGGTCTTATTACCGACGGAGAAACTGGCAATGCGTTGCCAGGCGCCAGTGTATTGCTTGTCGATACTGAATTGGGTGCCGCAACTTCTATTGACGGTCGTTATGAAATCAACGGGATCACACCCGGTGATTATACGCTGCAAGTTACGTTCATCGGGTATGAGACCTCTCAGACACCGGTAACAATAGCTGCCGGCGAGAACGAGCTGGATATTGTGCTCACGCCAGATTTCACAGGCCTTGAAGAGGTCGTTGTGACAGGCATTGCATCTGCAACCTCAAAAGCACGGGCAGAAGTTGCAGTTTCTTCTGTAAGTACAGAGAAACTGCTCGAGCAAAATGCTTACCAGGACGTTTCCCAACTCCTAAACGGCAAGATCGCCGGGGTAAGTGTACAGCCTTCTTCTGGTAACGTTGGTGGTGGTATCCGCTTCAACATGCGTTCAAGCACAGGCCTCAATGGTGATGGCCAGCCTGTAATTTATGTTGATGGCATCCGTATCGACGCTACTGAAATTGGTGGCCTGGGTGCAGGCGGACAGGATGTTTCGCTGCTCGCAAGCCTCAATCCGGAAGAAATTGAAACCGTAGAAGTACTCAAAGGCCCTGCTGGTGCAGCGCTTTATGGTACCAGCGGCTCGAACGGTGTTGTACTTATCACCACCAAACGTGGCAAGTTGTCTGGCGATGACCGTCCGTTTACGGTCAACTACAAAGGCGTAAGGGGTACAAACTCTCAGTTTGACGAGTACGACCGCTTTACAGCCGGCGCTCCGGAAACAGCCAACGCATTCTTCCGCGATGGCGACATCGAACAGCACACCCTTAGCTTCTCAGGCGGTTCAGAACGTGTACGCTACTTCACGTCGTATGACAACCGCATGGAAGAAGGCCATATCCGCAACAACAAACAGGAGCGCCAGAGCTTCCGGGCTAACTTTGAAGCATTCCCGATCAAAGATCTGACTGTTCGCGCCAACGCCGGCTACGTCCGCAACGACATCAGCCGCCCGCAGAACGATAACAACCTGTTTGGCTACCTCGGCAACACACTACTGGCAAGCAGCCCGTTTGTGTTCACCGATAGCTCAGCCATTGAGGCGCTGCAAAACATCCAGCGGATCGCCCGTTTCTCAGGTATCGTTGAGGCAGAGTACTCGCCGATTGAAAACCTGACGCTGCGTGCGTCTGTTGGATTTGACGGTACAGACCTGCGGAACGACGAAACAAGACCCTCTAACTTTGCCTACTCTAGTACAGTTAATGGCCGTCGCTCTGTATTCAGCCGTCGGAATGAGCAGTACACGTACGACTTCAACGCACGGTACGGCTACAAAATCAGCGATAAGCTGAGCGCAACCACAATTGTAGGTACGCAGTCTTTCAACCGGATCAACCGCAACTTCAACTTCTCCAAAGAGAACTTCTCTACAGAGTTGATTACCAACATCGGTGCCGGTGCTGACTTCAGAAGCTCAGACGAGAACTTCCTGCACACCAGGGAATCCGGTATCTATGCACAGCAGGAATTTGCCTTCAACAACTACCTGTTTGCCACGGTAGGCGCCCGCCAGGACTTTGCAAGCTCCGTTGGTGCCGGCGCGCCGAGCATCTTCTACCCGAAAGCAAGTTTTGCCCTTCGCGTAGACGAGCTCGCAACAATGCCAACAGCGATCAACTTCTTCAAAGTTCGCGCTGCATACGGCGAAACCGGACAGCTACCGGGTAACCTCGACAAGTCATTTGTCCGCTGGCAGGCTGAATCTTCAGGCTACGGCACCGGGGCTGTAACCAGCTTTATCGGCAACATCGACATCGAACCTGAGCGCATCAAAGAATTTGAAGCCGGCATTGAGCTTGGCATGCTGAACAACCGGATTGGTCTCGACCTGACAGGTTACATTCAGAAAGCCCAGGACTCTATCATCGACTTCAACAACCCACCGTCTTCAGGCCTGACCGTTTCTGCGGTACCGTTTAACGTAGGTGCTTCTACCGGTAAAGGTATCGAAGCCAGCCTTTCTGTTGACGTGATTCGCCAGCGGAATCTGGGTATCGACTTTGGCGTCATCTGGAACTACCAGGACAACGAAGTGGATGACCTCGGTGGTGCACAGCCTATTTTCAGTGGCTTTGACACCAACGTAATCAAAGAAGGCCTGCCGCGCGATGCGTTCTACACCTGGGCCTCACGTGCTACGTTCAACGATGACGGTTCTTATGCCGGTGCTGAACTGACCACGACCGATGAAGATGGAGATGGCTCACCTGACCGTGCTTTCTTTGGCGTGCCATACGCTGAGCACAACGGCTCATTCAGCCTGAACATTCGCGTATTGCGCGACATCACCATCAGCGGCCTCCTCGACTGGTCTCTGGGCAACAAGGTGTATAACAACACCCACCTGTTCAGCCGGCGCTTTGGCGCGTTCCAGGAACGCAACATTGCACTCGTCCAGATTGGTGATGTAATGCCTGAAGATGTTGGCCTCGAAGATCAAGGCTTCAGCGCACTTACTGTCGGATCTGATGAGTACCGCGCAGCAGCTGAAACCGTTGCACGGACAGAATTCAGCCTCCAGGGCGTGGATCTCGATGGCAACTGGATTGAAGATGCAGACTTTATCAAGCTGCGTGAAATCAGCGTACGCTACGACTTTACGAACCTCATTCGCAGAGTCAACGCCAACCGCTTTATCAGAAGCGCAAGCTTTACGCTTTCTGCAAGAAATCTGTGGATGTCGACCAAGTACAGTGGATTGGACCCAGAAGTTAACTTCACGGGCGCCCTTAGCAGCACCCGTTCTTCTGACTTCCTGACGCTGCCACAGCCGCGTGTGATTTATGGCGCCATCAGTATTGGCCTCTAAACCTCACGTTTAGTCCATCCATAGACAACGAAATTATATAGCATCATGAATAGATTATTTACCCTTCTGATCGCAGCCCTGTTGCTCCCCCTTGCAGGGTGTGACACCTACGTTGAAGACGTAGATCTGCCGATCGATAGCATCGACGACTCGCAGCTGAATGATGAAACCCAGGTGGAATTCATTATCAAAGGTGTGCAGTCCCGTTTCTCAACAACCTACGACCGTATCGCCGTGTTTGCCGGCGGACTCTCTGACGAATTATTCTTCGACCAGAACGTCCCGAACGCAACCTTCCCGAGCTTTCAGGAAATTGACATCGGTGATATCACATTTGCCAACAACTCCAATGACGGTCTTTACAACGACCTCGGTGAGTTGCGTTTCTTTGCAGACAACATGCTTGCACGTTTGGCTGACGTAGAATTTGAAAATGCAGACCTCCGTACAGAAGCTGAGTTTACAGCCCAGTTATACGGTGGACTTGCGCGGTATTTCTACGCAACCTACTACGGCCTCGACAAGCGTGAAGGTGGTGGTGTAATTACGGAAGATCCGACCAATCCGGCTCCTTTCACACCATCAGCTGCCATGTTCGACCTTGCCCTGGATAAACTGAACAGCGCAAGAGCACTGGCGGATGAATACCATACCCGTGTTATCAACACAGTTATCGCACGCATCCACCTGATCGAAGGCAACTATGGTGAAGCTAGAACCGCTGCCAATGCCGGCATGATGGACGGTGACGCACCATTCAGCTCGCTGCACTCCGTGGAAAGCACAAACTACTACTACTCGCAGGCCGGCGTAGGCCGTAACCAGTGGGTAGCAGATTTCCGCTTCCTCGAGTACCAGATTGCTGATGCTGCTGAAGCCGGCCGCCTGCCACTGGAAGAGATCACAGGTAATGACGGTACGCTTTACTACCGCCAGGGCTTGTATCCAAACCAGGATTCGCCCCTGCCATTTGCAACATGGCAGGAAAACAGCCTGATGCTTGCTGAGCTGGACATCCGTGACGGCGCAGGTGGGTTGGATCACATTAACGCTGTGCGCGCAAGCCACGGCCTGGCAGATCTCGCAGCTGCAGACATGGACGTGCTGATTGAAGAGCGCGACAAAGAGCTCTTCACGATGGGCCTCCGCCTGGTTGACCAGCGCCGTATGGACCTCTGGCATCTCGGCGACGATACCTGGTGGTATCTGCCGATCACCCAGAACGAGCGCAACATCAATGAAAACTTCTAGCGATAAAAACGCCTAGCAGTTGATTGTTGTCAATACAACCGTTGTAAACCAAAGAGGCTGCTTCAACCGAAGCAGCCTCTTTTTTATGTGAATCACTGGCCGATAATCCTCGTACATGAATTAGTGATTGTTTAACAACCTGATGCACGTCATCCAAGACCGTTCGGAAAGTTATGGAACATCCGTTACAACGTTGTTGGCTTTATCTCCTTTCCAGCCTTGCGCTGTGCATCACGTTTTATCAACCTGCGGCTGCCCAGGCAACCTACCAGGAACCCCTCATCAACCAGGCCATTGCAGCCATCCAACGGGGCGTTACCGACCCTGCTATTGATTCGCTGGCTGTTTATGTTGCAGCATCACCCGGTGCAGCATCCGCAATTCATGGCCCCCTTTCGTACTGGCTCGGCAAAGCCCATCTGGATGCTGGCCAACCCGACGAGGCCATCAACATCTGGCGGTCCGGCATTCTGGCCATGAATGACGCCGACTCGTTTGATCACCGGCTTGGACTTACATTTCTTAACGCTGTTTTTGCATACGGCAGCAGCCAGCACTATGCGCTTGGCACCGCGGTATACGAGCGTCTTTTGGCAGATGTGGGCCGGCCTGTGTCTTCACTCTTCCAGACCGCCTTTACACCTTACCTGGAAGCCATTGCGTTCATTCTCCCTACAGCCCAACGCGAGGCATGGCAATTGGATAACGGCTGGCAGGCATCAGCAGCTACAGCTGCAAATCTTTGGTGGCGCAGCAAAGACCCGGCGCCGGCTACGCGAAATAACGAACTCCTCGAAGAACACCTCGAACGCGTTGCCTATGCCATGGCCAATTACCGCTTTAGAGACCAGTTTGACGACCGTGGCGCCGTCTACATTCGTCTAGGGCCACCCACGCGCACTACATCGATCCAGTTCGACAAATCCAATTTTCGCAATAAAGTGCTCGACCAGAATCTGACAATCACTGAGTCGGATTTCCCAGGAAACGAATTCTGGTTCTATGCGCACATTGATAATGCAGCGCAGTTTCTCTTTCACGATACCAGCGGCCTCTACAGACTCGGACAAACCCGCAATCTGTTGCCCTCTTCGCTGCGTTCAGGACTGGGTAACTCTACCCGTGGCAAAGCAAAAGCCCGTGCCATGGTCCGCACCCTCGAAGAAATATACAAACAACTTTCGCTCTACCACCCAACGTTTGCCACGCGCTACACCGATGTGGCCGCATTCTCAAGCTTGCTCGACGATGCAGACATAGCCTCTCAATTAAACGCCGCACAGCAGAGCGAAGATGAGTCCGTTGAATCGCTGGGAAATGCCCTCAACGCAGACTTGCTGGCCAATAGTCGGGCAAGCGGGATCGCAGACGCCGGCATGCCGGGCAGCGCATTCAACCCAAATCGGCCTGACCTTTTTGTCAACCACACCATGGCGGCTTACAAAGTGGAAGATGACATGCTGGCGGTGCAACGCGAAGACTATGTCCCGCAAGTGCGTACCAATGTTTTCGACGCCATCGCACCGCTTCCGCTGTACTTCCGTACGGCGCGTTTTCTCGAAGAAGATGGTACAACCCGGACTGAAATCTATTGGCGGCCGGCGGCCAATGCCCTGGCGCTAGACAACACCTCGCAAGACAAGGTAGAACTCGCCGGCATTACACCCGACGATTACCTGATTGTAACCTCTGTTGTACAAAAAACACCAGATTATCTCGACCGCCAAATTGCACATGACCGCGCGATGTTACCAGGGATCGCCACCGGGCTCGACGTATCGCTGCCGACACAAACCGTCTCAACAACGGGTGACTTGGGGCTATACCACCTGGCGCTTCAGATAGACATGTACGCCGCAAACATCGAAGATGGGCAACTACGCAAAATCGGACCACATGTAAAAGCCAATACCTATCAACAGGATTCGCTCAACGCGCTGCCATCAGACACGGGGACATTGACCATGAGCGACCTCAAGCCTATGATTTTGCCGGCCAGCATTCAGGAAATGCCCGATATAGACGAAGAAATTATCCAACTGTCTCTCGTTGACCCTTCGCCTGTAATTGACGGGCAGACACCACTGGTACTCTATTTTGAGGTATACAACTTACAAAACAACGCATCAGGCCGTACACAGTTTGACGTCAAATATGAAATCAACAGCCCCAAACGACGCGGATTGTTTAGGAAAGCCGGGACAGACAAAACAACCTTTACATCCACTATCGAAGGCAACACAGCCAAAAGCGAAGAATTCCTCGTACTGGATTTGAGCGACCAGCGAAAAGCTGGCCCGCTGAACATCACGGTAGAAATTTTCGACCACACCACCCAGCAAACTGTATCGCGTCAGATTGCATACGAAATCAAACCCTAACGTATACTTCTACAACCTGACAAAACAGCCACACCTCTCTATTTCTTCTTGAAAGGCTGGTAACAACTGCGCATGTTAGCTGTCGAAGCAAGGGACGACATTAAAGCCATCACAAACACCCTGTGACATCGTCATATTGGTTTTTGGTCGATGGTTTTAGATATTCGGACTTGTTTACCAATCGACAAAGAACCATTAAGCGCGAAGTACACATGGATACCTATTACAAGCCTGAGCACCTCCCCAAGTTTGGCACCATTGCCGAAGGCAACAAAGAACTGGCCGATGCCTTCTTTGCTTACTATGGAAAAGTATTTGAAGACGGCGCCCTGACAGCGCGGGAAAAAGCATTGATTGCCCTTGCGGTTGCGCACACGATTCAGTGCCCCTACTGCATCGACGCCTACACATCCGGATCTTTGGAAAAAGGCGCCGACCTGGAGCAGATGACAGAAGCTGTACACGTTGCCACCGCGATTCGAGGCGGCGCATCGCTCGTCCACGGGATTCAGATGCTAGACAAGGTTAAAGATATGACCATGTAGTGTGTAACAGACCTCCTGTTGAGCACACAAAAATGCTTAAGACTGTTTATAACAAACGGTAAGTGCTGTGTCATTACAGCCTGTATTTTACCGCATACTGGCAGAAGAGGGACGCGGTAATCCCGCAGCCGCCTGTCAGTCCCCACCAAACACGTCACAATGTTTTTATGAGTAACGCTGCAGACGACATGATTCCGTTGACGCTCGCTGGCGACGGAGCCTCTGTAAATATCGAAGGACCGCGGACAACAACAAGCCTCCGGTTCAGAAGATCACCCCTGGCGAGTCCGGAAGAGCAAATCCGACAATTGGAGGCTGTAGATTTGGCAGTTGGTCCAACCCAGTCGGGCAACTTCTTTGCGGACGTTTCGCACAGCGGCTGGCCCACCCTCAAGCCGGCGCAGTTGGACATTTTTCAGATCAACCTCGGCAAACTCTGCAACATGACGTGCCGGCACTGCCATGTTGACTCTGGTCCAGATCGAACAAAAGAGAACATGGACCGCGCTACCGTTGATGCCTGCATCGAAGCCATCGAGAAATCGGGCGCCCATACGGTAGACTTGACGGGTGGCGCACCCGAATTAAATCCGAATTTCGAGTACCTCGTTGATCGTGTTACGCAGATGGGCAAACACGTGATCGACCGATGCAACCTCACCATTCTTACGGTCAGGCGCTACCAACACTTGCCCGCCTGGTTTGCCAAGCGTGGGGTTGAAGTGGTTTGCTCACTGCCCCACTACCGCAAATTGGGCACGGACGCCCAGCGAGGTGACGGCACCTATGAAAAGTCGCTCAAAGCATTGAAAATGCTCAATGAGGTTGGCTACGGCCAGGGTGATCCCAGGCGAAAGCTGACGCTGGTAACCAATCCGGTTGGTGCTTTTTTGGCCGGCAACCAGGCTTCGCTGGAGACCGAGTGGAAAGATGCGCTTAAGAAAAACCACGATGTTTCGTTTGATACCCTGATTGCCTTGAACAACATGCCTATGTCCAGATACCTGGAATGGCTGCTGGAAAAAGGCAAACTGGACGAGTATATGCACAGGCTGCTAGACGCATTCAATCCTTCCACCATTGCCGGCCTGATGTGCCGCAACACCCTCTCGGTGTCATGGGATGGAAAAATGTACGACTGTGACTTTAATCAGCAGCTCGAAATGGAAATAGATTTCCCAGGCGAAGAACGGCTTCACGTGCGTGATTTTGATCTCGACAAATGGCTGCAGCACAACATCCGTACGGAGCGCCATTGTTATGGATGCACCGCCGGCGCCGGAAGCAGTTGTGGTGGTGCCATCACAGAGTAAGCACCACTGATTCGCGGCTACAGTTCGTGTAGCCCATTCCCCGAAATGCAAGTAATGAGATAAGGTTAACCACCATGGAAGTAACAAAAGCAACCGCAAACGGCCACGTTGAAGCCGGCGTAAAAAACTATTATGGCCAGGTGCTTGAAAGCAAAGACGACCTGAAAACCAGCGCCTGTTGCGCGCCGGATGCGGTCCCCGAGCATCACAAACCCATCCTCGCCCAACTCGAAGACGAAATCCTGGCGCGTTTCTATGGGTGCGGCTCCCCTATCCCGCTTGCACTGGAAGGATATACCGTACTCGACCTGGGTTGCGGCACCGGACGCGATGCTTACCTGGTGTCCAAACTGGTCGGTGAAGCAGGGTCTGTCATTGGTATAGATATGACCGAAGAACAACTCGCGGTGGCAAATAAATACGAGCAAATTCAGGCCGAGAAATTTGGGTATAGCACACCCAATACAAGTTTCAGGCTCGGCTACATAGAAGACCTCAAGGCTGCCGGCATCGAAGATAATTCTGTTGATGTGGTGATTTCCAACTGCGTCATCAACTTGTCTACCGACAAGAAAAAAGTGTTTTCCGAGATTCTACGTGTCCTCAAAGAAGGCGGCGAACTGTACTTTTCAGATATTTTTGCAGATCGCCGCATCCCCAAAGATGTTGCTGACGACCCGGTACTGCGGGGCGAATGTCTGGGTGGTGCGATGTATATCGAAGACTTCCGCCGCATGATGTTTGACCTTGGCATCAAAGACTTCCGCGTTGTGGCACAGCATACGGTCGAAGTTGAGGACCAGGCCCTTGCAGACAAACTGGGCAACACTAAATTTACGTCGCTCACCATTCGCGCCTTTAAGCTGGCAAGTATCGAAGACCGCTGCGAAGACTACGGCCAGGTTGCGTATTACAAGGGCGGCATGACAGCCTCCGAACACAGTTTTGAACTGGACGATCACCACCTGTTTGAAAAAGGCCGGCCCATGCTTGTGTGCGGCAACTCAGCCGCGATGGTGCAGGACACCCGTTTCGGCAAATACTTCACCATAACCGGAGACCGCACCACACACTTCGGGTTATTCGATTGTGGTGACGCTACCGTTTCTGTCGACGCTGAAAACGCTGCCGTCTCTTGCTGCTGAAAACAGGTTCAAAGTTGAAAGTTAAGGTATTTGCTAACATTCAACATTTAACTTTTAACCTTCAACTAATAAAGCGCCATGTCGAACATGCGGCGGTGCTTTCTTGTGAGGGGGTGTTGCGGCCCGAGGAGGTTGAAAATTGCGATGACGGCTTTGCGTGAGCCATCGTCGTCGTAGTAGCGGTTTTGCTGGATTACGCTGATGAACTTTTCCAGCGCAGCATCCCACTCGTTGTTTAGCAGATGGATGGTTGCTTCGAGATATGCAGCTTTGCCATTCTCTTCCGGCATCGCTTCCCCGGTAGCAGACAGGCTCGCGAGCCTGCTCAGGGTTTTAATGCTCTCTACCACATCAAGCGTACTGGCTGCATTTGTCGGTAAAGACGCGATCAATGCGCCGGCAGCAGAGAGATCGCTTTGGGCGGTTACTTGCGCCAGTAATACGATGGCCGGTATATGGTCAGGATCTTGTGCCAATACTGACTCTAGCATCGCTTTGCCGCCAGCAGTATCGCCGGCCTGAATGGCAGCCTCCGCAGTCTGAAAAAGCCTGGCATCTTCCGTAGGAATTGATTCATCAAGCCACTTGCGCACCGCGTGTTCGGGTAAGGCACCGGTAAACTCATTTACCACATTACCATCGACAAACAGCTTGACCGCAGGTATCCCTTTTATACCATACTGGCCAGAAATATGCTGGTGCTCATCCGTGTTTACTTTGATCAGTTTCCAGCGATCAGCATGCTCTGTAGCGAGTTTTTCAAGTACAGGTCCTAACGCCCGGCATGGTCCGCACCAAGGTGCCCAGAAATCTACCAAAACCGGTTGCTGATGGCTTGCCTCAATCACATCACGCTGAAAATCTGCTACTTCGTACGCCATATTTTAGTCAATTTATTTATAAGGGCCGAACTTATTGGCTGCTAAGATTTAGCAATAAAAAGAGGTCTAAAAAATTAACTTGACGCAAAGGGCTCCTTCGCTATCGCTGAGGGTTCAGCTTTGGGTCCGTTCAATTTTGATGTTTCAGACAAAGACCAGTTTGTTGTCTTATTAATATTTACATAGATGTTTATGCTACCGTCATGGAGCCGTTCAGGATTCAGCCTGGCGATACTTTTGTCCGCTTTTTTCTTTACCGCATGCCAGCCGGCGCCACCGCCCGAGCCGGAAGCCCCGGCCTACGACCGCGCAAGCGATATTATGCGTTATGACGGCGAAGACCACATCCGTAACATTCGCCAGCTCACGTTTGGCGGCAACAACGCCGAAGCATACTGGAGCGAAGATGGAGAACAGTTGGTATTCCAAAGCGACTGGGATCAGATTAACGGCCAGGGCTGTGATCAGATTTTTGTAATGAATGCTGATGGTAGCAAACTTGCCAACGGAGAAACCTATCAACTGGCCTCTACGGGTAAAGGCCGTACAACGTGTAGCTACTTTATGCCTGATGGTCGCATTGTTTATGCTTCCACACATGAAAGCGACCCTGCATGCCCTGCTCCTGTAATGTTTAACCAGGGCCGCTATGTTTGGCCGATCTACGACTCGTACGATATTTATACCGCAACAACAGACGGTACAGATACACAGCTGCTCATCGATGGAGAGGGTTATGACGCCGAAGCTACCGTCTCACCGGATGGCAAATATGTCATCTTCACGTCTACGCGCTCAGGTGACCTGGAATTGTACCGGTATGAAATAGCAACGGCTGAGGTGCTACAGCTCACCGATACCCTCGGCTACGACGGTGGCGCTTTCTTTTCTCGTGACAGCAAAAAAATTGTCTGGCGTGCCAGCCGGCCTGAAGGTGAAGCAGCTGAGACGTACCAGGCCCTCCTGAAAGATGGCTTTGTCGAACCTAGCGCGCTCAACATTTTCATTGCCGACATCGACGGCACCAATGTCCAGCAAATCACCGACCTACCTGGCGCAAACTGGGCACCGTTTTTTCATCCAGATGGCGAGCGGGTGCTCTTTACCTCCAATCATCATTCGATGGAGCAGGGCGGCCGCCTGTTTGACATCTTTATGATCAATGCTGATGGCTCAGATCTGAAACAGCTGACCCATTCGGGCACCTTCGATGCCTTCCCCATGTTTTCCCTTGATGGCAAGCAGCTCGTCTTTGCTTCAAACAGAAACGAAGCCGGCGAGGACTCTCGTGAAACCAATGTTTTTGTGGCCGACTGGGTTGACTAGGCTTATATCTGGTTCTTTTTCAGGGCAGTGTCAATTACCGGCACTGCCCTTTTTTACGGATGCTATTTTTGCCGGCCAGTCTTCTCCCCTTTCTGGAGCAATCCCATCCCGTGATACCGGCCTCAGTTCATATCCAGCCCCGTCCTTTCACCCCAAATTCACCATTTCCCATGCTGGTTAAATTTATTTTTAGCTGAAACTAACTTTCTATTCTGATCGTACGTTCAGAACATTTAACAAAAGGGCACACACGCAACTATGGTGGATATGTACAATCAAAATCAGCGCGCTAATCAGTTTGTACTAGCTTTGGTCATGTTGCTGCTTTTTACAGGCTGTCAACCATCGGATACAGGTGATACGGTAAAGGACTTTTCGAGCAGGAAAATCAAAATTGTCGCGACAACCAGCATGATTGCTGATCTTGTCACCGAAATCGGCGGTGACCGCGTAGAGGTTGCAGGGCTCATGGGCCCGGGTGTTGACCCCCCTCTCTACAAAGCAAGCGAAGGCGACGTACTCAAAATGGCCGGCGCAGACCTGGTTGTTTACAACGGACTCCATCTTGAAGGCAAAATGACCGAGGTGTTCGAGCAGATGGCAAAACGCAGCATCCCAACCCTTGCCGTGGCCCAGGATGCGGTACCTGACTCTTTGCGCTTAATGTCGGCAACCTATGCCGGCAATTTTGATCCACACGTATGGTTTGATGTGACCCTGTGGCAGCAAGTGGCAGACCACGTGCATGTTGTGCTTGGTGAACTGAGCCCGACCCATCAAGCAATTTTTGCAGCCAACGCGGCGCAATACATTGAGCAGCTGGAAGCACTGCACACGTACGTTACCACCCAGGCCGCTGCCATCCCGGCATCAAGCCGCGTGCTAATTACCTCACACGACGCCTTTGGATATTTTGGCCGCGCCTATGGATTTGACGTACATGCGCTGCAAGGCTTGAGCACAACCACGGAGGCCGGCACTGCTGACGTGCAAGAGCTTGCAGACTTCGTCGCTACAAACCGGATCCCGGCCATGTTTGTAGAATCTTCGGTATCACCGCGGGGGATTGAGGCCGTTAAGGCAGCTGTGGGCGCACGAGACTTTGAAGTACAAATTGGTGGCTACCTCTATTCAGATGCACTCGGCGACCCTGAAAGCCCCGAAGGTACCTACATCGGTACTGTTCGATACAACATCGACACGATTGTAGCAGGATTGAAGCAGTGAGCATGCGTACAGCACTTGCCCACACACTGCCTGCCTGAACAAATAGCTCCAGAAACCATGTCTGAAACCATCCCATACGCCATCGATGTACGCGACCTTACGGTTGCTTACCGCGAAAAACCTGTTTTATGGGACATCGACCTTACTGTACCGCAAGGGCTGCTGATGGCGATTGTCGGCCCCAATGGCGCCGGCAAAACTACGCTAATCAAAGCCATTCTGGGCCTGCTAAAAACCGCAGCCGGACAGGTCCTTGTGTATGGACAGCCCTACGAAAAACAGCAACACCGCGTAGGCTATGTCCCCCAGCGGGGCAGTGTAGACTGGGATTTCCCCGCCAGCGTGCTTGATGTTGTTCAGATGGGTCTTTATGGCAAATTGGGCTGGTTCAAACGGCCGGGTAAAAAGGAGAAAGCCATTGCACGGGAGGCCCTGGCCCAGGTAGGCATGGACGCGTATGAGTCCCGACAAATCAGCCAGCTTTCTGGCGGCCAGCAGCAGCGCGTATTCCTCGCTCGGGCCCTGGTGCAAGATGCAGACTTATACTTTATGGACGAGCCATTCCAGGGGGTCGACGCCACCACAGAGCGGGCCATCATCCAGATTTTACGTACGCTGCGCGCGCAGGGCAAAACTGTGATGGTGGTACACCATGACCTGCAAACGGTGACTGAGTATTTTGACTACGTGATGCTGCTAAACGTACGCAGCATTGCAAGCGGTCCGGTAGCAGACGTATTCACCGAGGAGAATTTGCGCAAAACGTATGGTGGCCGCGTTGGATTTCTTACAAACCTGAAAGAGCGCGTAGCCTGATATGTTTGCGCTGTTTTCGGATTATACGTTTCAGGTTGTAGCCCTCGGGGCGGCATTGCTTGGTGTTGTGAGCGGTGCCCTTGGTACGTTTGCCGTTTTACGAAAACAGAGTTTACTCGGAGACGCTATTTCTCATGCCGCCCTGCCCGGCATCGCGCTTGCGTTTCTCATCACCGGCACCAAATCCGCACTTGGCCTGATGCTGGGCGCCATGGCAGCCGGCCTTATTGCTACCCTCCTCGTTTCGTCAATTTCAATTTCCACCCGGGTTTCTTACGACAGCGCCCTGGGCACCATTTTATCGGTATTTTTTGGCTTCGGATTGGTGTTGCTCACTGTTATTCAGAAAATGCCCAACGCCAATCAGGCCGGTTTGAGCACTTTCCTCTTCGGCCAGGCAGCTGCCCTTGTGATTGAAGAAGTGGTAACCATGTGCATCTTTGGTGCAATTGCACTCACGCCTACGTTGCTCTTCTGGAAAGAATTCAAATTACTGGCATTCGACCCGGAGTACGGGCAGAGCCTCGGTATGCCCATTCGGTATCTCGACATTTTGCTCACCTCACTCCTCGTGGTCGCCATTGTAATCGGCTTGCAAACGGTAGGGGTTGTGCTGATGAGCGCAATGATTATTGCACCGGCAGTTGCTGCCCGGCAGTGGACAAACAGGCTGGGCATCATGGTGTCGCTCAGTGCACTTTTTGGCGCACTGGCTGGTGTCTTAGGCGCCTTCTTCAGCAGCACCATCACCCACTTGCCAACGGGGCCTACCATTGTGCTGGTTATCAGCGGAATTGTGGTTATCTCTCTTTTTCTTGCGCCTAATCGCGGCCTGCTGTGGCGCTGGCTGCGAAACCGCAGAAATGCACAACAGCTCAAACTCGACGCGGTATTGCTGGATGTGTATGCGCTGGCAGCACAACATACACCCATGACACACCCGCATGCTGAGGCGGTGCTCAACGTGATGAATGAGATGTCAGCAAAAACGGAACGCAGCCTCGAGCGGTTATCCGAACTGGGCCTTGTAGAAAAGGTACGCACCGGCGACTGGTCACTCACTGCACGTGGACAAACGTATGTTGAGCAGTTGATGAAAGATCGATTTAAAACGGAAAGTACGGCATGACGCAGCCGCAACTTGAAATACAATTGATTGCCATCGTGGTCGCAGCTGCCTGTGCGCTACCGGGCGTCTTTCTTGTGCTGAGAAAAATGGCCATGATGAGTGATGCCATCAGCCACGCTATTTTGCCAGGCATCGTCATCGCATTTTTTATCACCAGCGACCTGAATGCGCCGTTGCTTATCTTGGCGGCAGCGATGATGGGCGTGTTAACGGTAGTGCTTGTAGAGCTCATTTACCGGACAAAACTCGTCAAAGAAGATGCAGCCATCGGGCTTGTTTTCCCGGCTTTGTTCAGTATTGGCGTGATTCTGATCGCTCAATATGCCGGCGATGTGCACCTCGACACAGATGCCGTCCTGCTTGGCGAGCTTGCCTTTGCGCCTTTTGACCGGCTCACCATTGGCGGCGCAGACGTCGGACCGCGAGCGTTCTGGGTGATGTCTGTCATTTTACTCCTAAACATAGGGTTCATCACCCTGTTCTATAAAGAACTGAAGCTGGCCACTTTTGACGCCGGACTTGCAGCAGCCCTTGGTTTTCTCCCCGGAGCCTTGCACTATGGCTTAATGGCCCTGGTATCGGTTACAGCTGTTGGTGCCTTTGATGCGGTCGGGTCAATCCTTGTTGTCGCGCTGATGGTTGGGCCGGCGGCAACAGCCAATTTACTAACGGACAAACTGACACGGCTCATCAGCCTGAGCCTGGTTATTGGTATTGGAGATGCGATTGCTGGCTACTGGCTCGCTCACTTTTTTGATACGTCAATTGCCGGTAGCATGGCAACTGTTGTAGGCTTCTCGTTCGTTCTGGCCCTGATGTTTGCGCCAAACCAGGGCGTCGTTTCCGTACTGCGCAGGCGTCGGTTACAGCGATTAAACTTCGCTGCAAAAATGCTGACAATCCACCTGGCAAACCACGAAGGCACTCCCGACGAACAGCGCGAAAATCAGATCGACCACCTGGAGGACCACCTTACCTGGGATGCTGTATTTGCCACACGCATCGTCAAGTTTTCGGAGCAGCGAGGCCTCGTAAAAACTGCTGGCAAACAGCTACAGCTTACAGATGCCGGCCGGGTGCTCGCAAGCGAGGCCGTTGTCAACTAGCAGTTAAATGCCCTGTAACTAGGCTGTTTGCCGGTTGATATACGATACCAGTTCGGTGCTAATTACTTTGAACATGGCTTCAAGCGATGCAATAAGCGATGACGCTTTGGCATCATCAAGGTTACCCTGCTTCCCAATGGATTCGAGTTGTTTGCAAATCAGGGCGGCATCGTTGGCGCCAAATGTAGCACTGCTGGATTTGAGCGTATGGGCTGCCCGCTCCAGCTCAGAAGCATTTCCGCCTTCATACGCGCCGCGAATATTGACCAGCAGTTCGCCTCCATCCTCAAGGAAATCACTGATGAGTCCGCTTGCAAAGTCAACGTCGTTGCCGAGCATTGCAATGAGCTCATCCAGCACCGTGAAGTTGATTACGGGTGCCGTTGACGCTTCTTCTTCAGCAGGTTCATCAGCTTTTGGTTTCACCGGGCATCGATCAAATGCTTCGTGCAAGTCTTCCATACGAATGGGCTTGCTGATATAGTCATTCATGCCGGCGGCTATACACCGCTCTCGGTCACCTTGCATAGCGTTTGCGGTGAGCGCTATGATGTATGGCCGCTCTGCTACGGGATATTTTTCGACAATGCGCCGGGTTGCTTCCAGGCCGTCCATTTCGGGCATTTGCATATCCATCAGAATCACATCGTAATGCGCACGCTCCAATGCCGCCAGTGCTTCAACCCCGTTGTTCGCCACCTCTGCAGAGAATCCAATTCTCTCCAGCATTCGCAAAGCCACCTTTTGATTTACCGGGTTATCTTCCGCTAATAGAATATGCATAAGAACCGCCTACAACTGGTCATTTGATAATCGATACGCTTGGTTACATATATCGACTTATCTTGCTGAAGCTTGAGACAGTATTTTCAGGTTGATGAATTCCGAATCCGACTGGCATTAATATGGTCAATTAGCAACTCCAACAACCTGTTTTGACGGGAGAGGGCTGTCTTAATATCTACCAACTTATTTAAACACTGACGGGCGACGATTTTCTGATGATAGGTGTGAGCAGAGATTTGCGCATCATCTTTTGCGGACGTTGTTGACCGCTTATGTGGAAATTCCTCATGTTCGATCATACTGCGCCCTGTTTAATAACCGCCGCACCCAAAGGGCGTCGGGAATCTCTTCATACCGACCCGTACAAGATCCGTAAAATCTAATCTATGATATAAGGTTATACCATGATATGCAGCATCTGCAAAGATGCCTGCCAACCTAACAGGGTACTAAAAAATGGAATGCAATACCCGTATCTGTCGTTTACGATAGCTTATTCTTCAGGGTTGTCAGGTGGATTCGCTTCCCTGTAGAACATTTCCTGCTCAAAAAATCTGATTAAAAAGTGCTGCACAAAGGCAGATTTTTTATTCAACCGGTAATAAACCGTCTGCGCGTCGCGCCGGTGGTCTACGAGGGCTTGCTTTTTGAGTTTTTTCAACTGCTGAGAAATAGCAGGTGATGTAAGTCTAAGAATGGAGGCCAGATCGTTTACGCGAACTTCCTCTTTACGCCACAGCAAATAAAGAATCGCCATCCGGGTAGGATTCCCAGCCGCGTTCATCATCCCTGTGAGGGTGCTTAATTGTGTGTTGCCTTCCAGCGTGCGCCGCAGTGCCTCCATCTGCCATGTTTCCATGCCCGAGCCACTGGCGTGCGTGCCATTTTTGTACTCTACCATAGGTATCCACTCATCGTTTAGAGGTTATGGCTCATCTATCGGCAAATTTGTCCGTTATTAAAGCCAACGATGAGAAATCCCGGATCACCCTGGTTTCTCTGTTGCTCGTTTGTCGCCAAACAGGCTGTTTTTATACCGTTTTAGGCATTCTTAAGCATTGCATAACCCACCTGTGTAGTTAAAAAAAATCCTGTCAATGCTTGCATAATCGATAAAGTAAGCAGCGCTTCGGCAAGTTTTTCCATGCATTTTCACGCTGCGTTGCCGGCCTTTTTAAGCTGCCTGATCCGCCTGTCGAGGCTTTCCCGCTCCACATCTTCCAGGAGAACCCCTGCCAACAACGTATTGATGGCCTCAGGGTGTTCTGCTGCCCGCCCTTGTTGCAAATTAACATACCTGAACGTCGTCCACTGTACGGCCTTGATTTTATTGGCGTCCTTGTCAAACATCACACCCTCTACCACCAGACTACGATTGGAAAAGTGGAGCAAACCCGTTTGGATGCTCACCGTCTCACCAAGCGCCGCCGGCCGCAAGTAAGCAATTTCATGCCGGCCAACAAACCAGTTTTCGTTCGATAGCCGGGCGTGCTCGTATAAATCAAATGCGTAGTAGTCCCGCAAGTGGTCCTCGCGGGCATTGATGAAGTAGGTGATAAAGCTCGCGTTGTTCAGGTGGCCAAATGCGTCACAATCCTGAAAACGCACAACTGTTTTACTCATTGGGTGTTTTTCCATAATCAATTTAAGACCAATCGGTCTTTTTTTGTGGCAAAAAATTTTTTATCCAAGTACATTCCGGTCGACATAAGCAGCGAGGTGTGTCACAGCCCGCTGCATGTATACAGGGTCGTCATACAGTTTGCTCATGGTTAACGCGCCCTCCAGTGAAGCAAGCATGACAGCGGCAACCTGGTCTGGGTCCAGGTCCTGCTGTAGTTCGCTACGCGCTACCCCTTTTTCTACTGTGCTTCGGATGTACTGCTGCAATTCTTCCATGCCGGCCCGCGCGCGCTGCTGCAAGGCCGGAAACGTGTAAAGGCTATCTACGGCGGCGTTGTTTACCGGGCATCCCCCATCAACAGGCGGATCGGTTACATAGCGCGCCATGATCGCCAGAATAGCGTGCAACCGGGCGCCGGCTGTCTTCTTCCCTGTCAGTCCTTCTTTGAAACGCTCCCGAACTTTGCCCACCGCGTAATCAAATACGTCGAGCGCCAGTTGCTCCTTGCTAGCAAAGTGGTTGTAGATCCCGCCCTTTTTCAGGCCGGTTGCCTCCATAATCTGAGACAACGACACGCCGGCATACCCCTGCCTGTTAAACAAGCCAACAGTATGGGCCAAAATCTCTTGTCGTGTTTCTTCGCCTTTGGACATCAGAAAAAAGACCAATCGGTCTGGTTTATTGTCATTCAAAACGATGCAACACAGCTTGAAGTTTCGCCCAACAAAAAAAGGAAGCCGTTTTACACAGCTCCCTTTTCAAGATTCGTTTAGCCTTTCCCGCCCAATCAGCCGCGGGCGCGTTGCAAGGCAAAGCGTTGATCCTGGATGCGGCGGGTCATCGAAATGAAGAAGCCAATCGAAAACAGAATGATGCCAATCCAAACCAGATTGATAAATGGTTTTTCGTAGGCCTGCACAACAACCCAGTCTTCTGAGCCAACTTTGGCCCCTTCTACGATGAAGTTGGCGCTGCCGCTGTTAACGTTCATGCCGGAGAAGGTAACGGTAATGCCCCAATCCCCTACCCGATTCTGAATAAACTGTTGGCGGCCGTCTTCGAGTACCAGGTAAATAGGGCTCAGTTCGCGCACTTCGCCGGTTGCCTTGCTTGTCAGACTCAGGCGTGCAGCCACAGCGATGGCAACAGAATCTGGCACCAATTCAGAATCAACATCGACATTGAAATCCTGAAACGCGAGCACGTATTCGTCGTTGCCGAGTACCGTTGTCTCGTTTTTGGTAAGTGCTATCGACGTTGCTTCACCATCGGAAGGCGTGTTTGACTCGAGCATTACACTTGGTGTTACAGCAACAAATACATCGTGCTCGAAATACATTTGCACATCTGGATTCTGAATCCACTGCTCTTTGTTGCTCTGGTAAACCACGGGCTTCATGGTAAACTCCCGGCCCCGCGTATCTACAAAATCGAGGATGTATTGCGGCCGGCCTTCTGTGTTGTAATCTTTACCGCGGTATGTCACCTGGTACCCTTCGACGTTGCGCGTTTCGCCTAGTGACACCACAAAGTTTTCGCGGTCGGTGCCAGCAAGTTCGCTGCCGGCAATCGGATTGTTGAATCCGCTCGAAGCGATGACCCCCAGCATCATAATCATAAAGCCGATGTGGGTAACGGCGCCGCCGGCAAGGCGCGCGTTGCCGCGCCCGATGCGCCACAACACCATGCTGTTACCGTATAGCGCAAAGAAGGTCACCAGCAGCAAAAGCAGCAGAAGAATGCTGTCGCCGTACTCACCCCAGAATCCGGTTATGCCGCCAAATACATTGGCACCCTGTGCCGTAACACCTTCTGCAGCAGCGCGCACCGGGGTGGCAGTTTTTTCGATAAACGGGGTAAAAATCAATACCGCAATAGTACTGGCAAAGGACAGGACGATAGGCTTGAGCAACACCTTGTTCACATTCTCAACAGACATCTTGTGCCACCAGAACAACTGCCCAAGGCCGGCAAGGAAGATGAATGCAATAGAGAGCGGCAACGACCACACGTTATAAAACTCAATAGGTACAGCTGAGGGATTATCGCGGAAGAGCCGGCCCAAAATGGGCGCGCTTGTCCCGAGTAAAATAACCAGTGCAATCCCGCTAAGCAGCAAGGCGCCCGAGAAAATCATAAACTCACGAGAGAGCATCTCAGGCTCTTTGCGGGGCGTGGGTAGGTTGTTGTAGCGGAGGCCAAATAAGCCAAAGCCAACAATAGCCATGGTCAAAATCCAAAGCAGTAGCTGGTTGTAGAGGCCCAGATCAACAAAGGAGTGCACAGACACATCTCCCAGAATACCACTGCGCGTCAGGAAGGTTGAATACACCACCAGAATGTAAGCAGAGACACAGAGAAACAGCGCCGACTTGTGCGAGGCACCGCTTTTCTTCTGCACAATCATCATGTGAATGGCTGCAACCCCGATGATCCACGGGACCAGCGACGAGTTCTCAACCGGATCCCATGCCCAGTAACCACCAAAAGAAAGCGTTTCATAGGCCCAGTAACCGCCCATTGCAATGCCGATGCCCAGCATCGCAACAGCAAAGATGGTCCAGGGCAGCGCCGGCCGGACCCATTCGGTGTACTTTTTGGTCCAGAGCGCCGAAATGGCAAAAGCAAATGGGGCAACCATAGAAGTAAAGCCCACAAACAGCATGGGCGGGTGGATTGCCATCCAGTAGTTTTGCAACAGATCGTTCAGGCCACTGCCGTCAGCAGGTATGTAGCCGACGGGCGTATTGGGGAATTTATCCCAGATGGTAAGGAAGGGCGTGGAGCCAATTTTGAGCTCACCAAACTTTAATCCGACAATCATCGACACCAGAAAAACCTGGCAAAAAGAGACCACGGTCATTACAGGCTTCTCATAGGAGCCGGCCCAGCGGATGAGGGCCACCCCCATAAAGCTCATCAACAAAATCCACAAGAG
Organism: Bacteroidota bacterium; assembly: GCA_039111535.1. Classification (NCBI taxonomy): domain Bacteria; kingdom Pseudomonadati; phylum Bacteroidota; species Bacteroidota bacterium. Next base: position 65,717 of record JBCCIM010000008.1, read on the forward strand.
GAAAGACCCTTCCTGGCCGGCCCAAAAGGCAGACAACAGGAAATGCACAGGTAAATCATTGGAAGATTCTTTCCAGACGTATGCGTATTGATATTGGTGCGTAAAAAAGAAATAAGACAAGATGACGCTGGCAACTGAAATACAGACCGTCATGGTAAACCATGAGCCACGTCCAATACGCCCCCAGGCTTCTGCCTGTACCGGATTTTTTACAGCAAGAAAATAGGCTACACCGGCCATGAAGCAGGATACAAAACCGGTAATGATGAGCAGTTGACCTACAATTCCTAACATGGATCTATAAAAAGATTACTGAGCGCTTGCTGGTTGAAGTACTACAGGGGGGTTGGGTTCCATTTTCACATCCGAATCCGAACGCGTTTCACATCCTCAAAAAACGCCATAAAAGCGGGTTTCGGCGTCCACTATAAGAAGGTCATTTCTTTTAATGCCGATGCCAGAGAATAAAACCGGCCGCCGGCTCAATTTCCTGAAATTTCGACATTGTAGTGCTCCCGCGCTAAACGCAGCGTTGTTGTACTTACTAGAGGGTAATAACCTATGCCCTATGTAACTTAAGGACTGCTTTTTCGACATACATAAAACTATACGGGCCTCTGTGCCCGGTCCTATCTATTACAGGGCGGAGGCAACTTAGCAGTGGGGAACTCCTCCGCCCTGCACTTCTTCTGCGCCGTGCGTTTACGGTGCTACTGTAACTATTGGCCGGCGACACTTACTGAGTGAAAAGCCTGCCCACCGAATTGTAGCCAGTTATGGACGCCCTCGAAGCCATTCACGGACTTGAATGGTTGTATCTGTTTATCATCCTTGTGGGCGCTGCGTTTGTACATGGGGGTATCGGCATGGGCTTCCCGCTCGTTTTCACGGCCCTGGGTGCACTTGTGCTCGACGTCAAAACGGCCGTCTTTATCAGTCTGGTCCCAGCGATTCTCATCAACGTGCAATGCCTGATGCATGGCCTGGAATGGCGTGCGTTGTTGTCCCGGTTTTCTCTGCTTGCAGCGTGCGCAGGTCTCGGTAGTATAGCCGGCACCAAAATTCTATTGCTCGCCCCACCCGGCCCCATCAAGCTTGTACTGGTTGCGTCGATTGTTGTGTACCTCGTGCTCGACCGGCTGGGCACCGGCTCTTTCGGATGGATTCGGTCTCATCCAATGGCATCAGCTGTATTGCTTGGGCTGGTCGCCGGCGTTATCGGTGGAATCACAAATGCCATGGGGCCGGTCCTGGTGGTTTATTTCCTTGAGCAAAAGTATAATACAGACACGACGGTGCAAGGGCTCAACTTCTGCTTCCTGGTTGGCAAGCTCGCACAATTGTATCTGTTTATAGATGTGGGACGTTATGCCAATGCAAGCAGCATCGCGCCCATCGCCGGCATTACGCTGCTGGTGATGGCATGTCTACTGGTCGGCGTATACATTCGCAAGCGCCTGGATGTAAGCACGTACCGCAAAGCACTCAAGGTTGCGCTGGGCATCATCGCTGTCGTGTTGCTTGCGCAGGTGGTAGCGGGATTGTAATTCGGGTTTTCGGGTTTTCGGGTTTTCGGGTTTTCGGGTTTTCGGGTTTTCGGGTTTTCGGGTTTTTTGAAAATTTCAATCTAATCCAAGATCCATTCCCCAGCCCCTCCCTCCAAACTCCTCACTCCAAACTCCTCACTCCAAACTCCCCCCCTACCCACAAACCTCACCGTTTTCAAGAAACCAGCAGCGTGTCAGGCGAGAGGTACGGAAGAAATCAAGCAGAATAGCCGTGACTTTTTCTATACCTACGCGCTGCAGGTGGGTGCCATCATCTTTAAGGTCTTCTGGTAGCCATACAAGGCCATCAGAACGCGGATTGGCGCCGTCTGCCCACAGGTACTCACCCCAACTGATCCAGGGCGCCACAGCGTTGAAATCGAGGTTGCCGGCTTCCACATCGATTTGCGCTGCCGATCCGTGCATCTGGTTGAGTTGTGCTTCGATGACCCACTTAACCGCAAAGCCACTTTCGTACGCATAAGGTTCGGGATTTATGGGTGATGTTGTTGCGTAGCCACCGTACACCCGGCTGGAGAAAAATACCAGCTTGAGGTTGGGGTAGCGGGTCTGCATGGCGCGCAGCACATTGCCATACTGTTGCTCCATCAGGGCAGCGTCTGCTGCTGCATCAGGCAATGACACCGTAGGTGATGCGCTGGCGAGGTTTACCCAGGCCACCTGAATTTGCGCCTCACTCAGGCCAAACGGGATCAGCTCTTCATCGCGCACCCGGTCGTAGGTTTTGTCCTCAGGCAGCTCCCATTTCTCGGTTGTTTTGCCCGGGTCCGCACCATCGACAACACGCAGCCGAGGATGCAAGCCACTTTCTGTTGTCAGGGTTCGGATAAAGGTGCCCTCCTTGCAGGGCTCACTGGCATCAGCTACGCCGCAAAACATGGAAGAGGTGGTAGACATACCGATGGACGTCATTACGATGTATCCGTTTGCTGACGGGTTGCCGTTTATATCGAGCGGCTCGATGGTGGCAGCACGACTGAGGCCGGCGGCCAGGTGCGCTGCCGGCAGTTCGTTGGTTTCGTTCGGATACAATCCGCCACCGTAGCGCCCCAGGTATCGGACACCTTGCATATCCATCAGGGGAATAAGATCGGTTGTTGCCTTTAATACACGGTAGGTCAGTTGGTCGAACCGGGAAAGTACGCGACGTTCCGTCAATGTGACAAAACCGTCTTTTGCTATTTCCACCGTCACAGAATCAGCCTGCTGAATCACTTGGACGCGAGACCCGGGACGTGCGCTTGTCGCGGATAGTGTCGGGCTGCCCGCAGCACTTTGGCGGCGCATAAACTTGCCATGTTGCACCGCCCCATCCGGACCAGCAATCCTGTACACATACAACCCGTCAGCCAGGCCGGCGAGGTCGACATCAAAAAGAATCCCTTCCGTGGTAAGGCTGCGGGTTGCAGGAATGTCCAATTGCCGACCAAGGGCATCGTACACCGAGAACGTAACCGCGTGGGGCCGTGTGGTAACAACGGGCACGGCAACGCGAGCGCCTGCGGGATTGGGATAAGCGACGCCCGTCTTAAGTGCAGGCGTGGTATTGAGATCACCGCCTATCCCGACGGGACTGGCGCCAGACAAATAAATGCAGCCGCTCCGGCCTGTTACCCCGCTAAAGGTTGTTTCTGCGGTGATAATTTTTACGTCTGCACCCGAAAGGTCGCGGTTGTTGCTGGCGTCGGTTGCGCAAATGAGAATGGTTGGCTGCTGGGCATGGGCGAGGCCGGCCGGCAACAGGATACAGAGGCCAATAAATAACACATACATGCAACGTACGCGGGGCGCACGAAGTAACAAACACAAATGCCGCACAGGTATCTTTTACAGGAAATTGAAACTGGAACAGGGACTTGGAATGATCACTCTGGGACAACAGTCGTTGCAGGAGGCGGGGGTTGGCGACAGATTGTGGGAGCGCGCCGGCAGAGTTCTCAAAAACTTATTGCAAGAAAAGACTGTGCCAGAATGAGGTTTATGGGTGTTATGTGGAATGAGTCGGCATAACAGCGGCACAGCAAGGCATAAGATTATTAATCACAATTAGTTAGCGCAATTATTACAGAAGAATCATGCCGATTCGAAACCAGAATTATACAGACTAGTTCGGTATAATAGTAGTTATACCGCTTCTGTCTCTATCGCTCATCTCAAGATTCTAACTTGAACTTGCATCTCATAACAACACTCTGTAGCTTTCGCGTCTGCGATTGTAATCCATCATCCCGTTTGGAGAAATGAAAATCTTTTTATCTATTTCTGCATGTATTTTTCTGTTGGTTTTTGCCGGATGCCAGAATTCAACGTCTACTGAACAGGCTCTTGCTGCTTCAACCGCGGTGAGTTCAGTTGACGGAGTATGGCAAATTGTTGAAGCCTATTGGGTTCATCGAGAGCATGGTGCGGGGCAAAATGTTGATCGAATTCAACCAAGCCTTTTTCAATTCCAAGAAGGATTTTATAGTATGACTGCTCTTAACGCTGGTGAGCCCCGGCCCGCGATGGATGAAGGCGCTACTCTTGACGCTCTCTCGGATGAATTGTTAAGAGCGATTGTACTACCGTACGTATCTCATGC
>JBCCIM010000009.1 GCA_039111535.1 Bacteroidota bacterium
CTGGATGACTGTGGAAATGCAGATCAACCCGTTAGATCAAGTGGCTAACATGCAGGATCAGACAGAATGGATTGTTAACGTTCATGGTACCTTTGCTGCGCATGAAGACGATGCAGGCGAAGCCTGGTGGCAGTGGGGCAGTGACTTTTCTAAAACGCTGCAAGCTCACCTGCCAGGCCATGTCCAGTTTCTACCAGCAGATCATACCTTTCACTGGAGCGGTAAAAATTCTGAAAGAGAAAGAGAGCAGGCGGCGCGTGACTTGCTCACGCTGCTTGAGGGGATTGACCGCCCATTTCATGTTATTGCGCACAGCCATGGTGGGAGCGTATTGTGGCGCGCGTTGCAATTGAGTTTGTTCAAGTCAGTTACCAAACCACCCGGGCATGCAGACCGCCAGGGCTTGACCAATCTGAAAAGCTGGACAACAATTGGTACACCTTTCCTTGATATCAAACCTCAAGCCATTGAAGTTAACCTTTTCACCCTGTTATATCGCTTTGCAGCTATTCTGGCTTACTTGCTGTTCTTTGCGGCAGCGGGATATATCGCTTACGTACTGCTTGGTCTAATCCCGGCGCTGGCCTGGCCGTTTACGAAAGGTTGGTTGATTGCAGCACTTGTTACTTTACCTGTGTCGCTGCTCTTGATGCTCGTTGGTGTCGGTAATGCTGCCGGCTTTCTTGAGGCCATGATGCTCGAGATTGGCAAGCCTTTGCAGCGTTGGACAAGCCGCGTATATGCTGGTCGGTGGTTGCCGCTCTGGTCTGAACACGATGAAGCCCTGCTTGCCATTCGGGCTGCGCGCAAGATGAAAGGTGAGTTTGCACCGCGTATCGAACCGGTAAAAGCTGTCTTCGGGACGGATGTGCTTTTGCGGATATTTCGCTGGCCATCGGAAAAGCTATGGATGCCGGTGTACAACAGGTTTCTGGCACCCCGTGGTGACCGTGCTTTTTTGTCCATCTTGCAAAAATTTTCTTCAGGAAATGATTTGCCCGGCACGCTCGTCAGGCGGGTCACGGCCGGACCGGCACCGTTGCTTGATAGTCCACCATCCCTTTCCCCATCTATACAAACCGAATTGGTAGACAATGCAAATGCGGCCTTGCTTAAAGTAATGCCGCAAGTTCGCCCCTTGCTGGGTGGGTTGGCAGCCGGTCAGATGTTACTCAAACAGGATCATGATCCCGGCTTGCTCTCTGGTGATGAGATGGTCCATACCACGTATTACAGACATGCTGAAATCATTAAGCTGATCGGAGACTATATCAGGCGGACAACGCCAGGGGATGCAATTGGTGTGGGGGCCGTCGATCCGTGGTTGGCGCAAATGGAGCACTGGAAGCAGACATCCCTGAAAACAATACAAGATCATCCGGGTGATCCAGGCGGGTGGACGCTGTATCGCTGGATGGGAAAGGTGCTTTCTGAGGGCCAGGTTGTTCAGGGATTCTATAACGCGATGCCTGTGCCAGGTTTATTACGATTGGCAAAAATAGCGTTGGCGTTGGCTGATATGTATGAGCGGAATAAGTCTAAAGATGGTTGAATTGAGTCCGCTCTTTGCACATTTACGCCTTGCTAGAGCGGACATTGCCTATTTTTCGAGGATGCTGGTTTTGCGCGACAGTGTAGCTGAGCCTGTAGCCCAAACCAGGTTGAGTTCGTCTGCTTGCATGGCATTGAGCGCTTGTTGAATGCCCTGACACGTGAAGGCAGGCTTTACGCCGTTGATCTCAGTGAACCGCAGGCCGGGCCGGATGCCGGCTGCTTGTGCAGGAGAGTTGTCCCATACAGCCGCTACATATACTTCCCCCTCAAAAGCCAATGAGAATCCAAAAGACGGATGTGAAAAGCCGCCATCAGCATATTGGTTAAAGTAGGCCGCCTCTGACTTGATGTCGAGTGTCACTACAAAGTGCTTGAGCATCGCAGCGCCTATCAGGCTGGGTGATAATTCGCGCTGGATTGCACCCACGCGACCAAGTTTCAGGTTATCTATGGCGAGCGCTTTTAATTCAACCTGGAGCTGATCGGCGTTGGCGGCTTGTCCGCCTAATGAGCCGCCGGCAGATCCGAATCCGCTATTTGTGTTGCCTACACCTTTAGCATTTCTTGCGCCCTCCAAATCTGCTGTAGAAATAGCAAAGTAAGCCGGTGATCCCGTGTCAAACATTGCTTTGCTGCGGGCACGCCGGGCGAATTGTACGTCCAGGAAAGGTGTATGCGTGTAGCCAAAGCTGTGGAGTTGGGTCTTGGTTGCATGGCCCAGAGAAGGCATGTGCGTCACATCCGTATTGAACCTGATGACCCCTTTGTTAAGGTCGATTTGCCAGGCACCGAGCGGTAACAGTTCTGAACCGAGTACACCATCTCCGATAAAGCAATTTGTCGCAGTTGAACCCGCAAAATCTGCAGCAAACATGGGCACTTTGTTCATAATTGTGCCTCCGATGTTGATGGAGGTTTGCACGATGTTGCTTTCAATGATATTTCCGTGGGAGTCCTGGCCCTTGCTTTTGCCGACAACTTGCAAGCCTAACTCCTGCGCAAGCGTTTTGTCAATCATCGAGGGCGACCCTGTATCGAAAACAAAGCGCCTTGGTTTACCGCCCAGTTCAACTTCAACATAGATTTTGGAAGCCATTACCTGAACAGGGATTTCAAACGACGATGTTTCATTTCCCAGGTAGGGCCCTTGTGTCATCCATTGGGGCGGCGTGTGCTGCGCAATTGACGAAGAGGCCAGTAGCAGGGATACAAACAAAAATGCAATGGATGGCTTCATTGGCGGGTTTAAGTTGACACGGTCAGTTGGCGAAGTAAAATGCACTATTGAGCTAGTGAAACAGGAGAGGCTGCCGCTCCACGGTGCATTTATTTACGCAAAGCGACTGGTTTATTCGTTGCGAAAAAGTACAGCGCCTGGTTTGTGCTCACCTGCACCCATGTATAACGGACATAGACGCAGTTTCTTGTGTCTCCTTGAACAGGTGCTGCAAATTTTATGTGCTCAGCTTAAAACCGTTCTTCGTCGAAAAAGAGGTTGATGTGTTCGACGCCTTTCACATCCTGCAACGCCTTGGTGAACGAGGCGCTTTTTTTCTCGGTTTTAAAATCTACGTAGTACGACATTTCGACGCCATCCGCCTCCGTGCCAAGGGTTTTCACATTGATCACTTTGTATTTTTTGCAATATTGTTTTAGTACGCCCATGTAAGGCGGTGTTTCTTCGCCATTGGCCCAAAAGGAAAACTGCAACAAATACTCTTTTCGATTGGGTACCGACAGCTTTGTTTTTGAGAAGACAAAGAGGATAGCAGAGACGTACAGGGTGCCGGTTAAGGCGAGCATATGGTAGCCAACACCTGTTGCCATACCGATAGCCAAACTGAAAAAAATGTAGACAATGTCTTTGGTATCCTTTACCGCGGTGCGAAATCTGATGATCGACATGGCGCCGACCAACCCAAAAGCACGCGCCAGGTTATTGCCAATCGCCATGATGACAATCGCTGTAATCATGGCGAGTAAAACCATCGAGTTTACAAAGTTGGCTGAATAACCGGGGCCAGTGTGCGTAAGCCTGTAAATCCATGAGATGAACAACCCGCAAACCAGCGCAATGGTGATGTTCAGCATCATTGCAGAGGACGAGAGCGGAAAGAGATCCAGTTGGGCGAGTTCGTTAATCATAACGCGTACTGATTGTTTAATGCTGGGGCCTGGGTGCGATACGGAGACCGATCAACCGTGAGGCCATAACGAAACTTCCTTGGGCCATTGTGGGAGTCGAGGCAAATGGTATACTTGGAAAGTGCCATGCGTTTGAGTTGGTAGCGCTCGAGTATCCTGAGGATCCAGTGGGGCAGTCCTGTGAAAAATTTCACTTCCAAGATGAAATGCCCCGGCATCGCATACTTGATCTGATGCTCTTTGTAGAGCATGCCCAACGACGGGAAGAGGGTGCTGCGTACATTTTTGTCGAACGTGAGGCGGACCTTGGGGTCAAATTTGCTAAAAAACGGCTCTCTGTCATAAATCACCAGCACAGCCGGCCGCAGTCTCCGCCGGTTGTAGTGATACAAAAAACGCTGCGCGTCTTTTTTCTCCTTTCCGTTGCCGCTGAAAGAGATGATGCTGTCATCGATGTTGCCGCCTTCCAGTGCCGTCGCCAGATCTTCAGCGAGCATGGGCGCGCGGTTTTTCTCGATGTTGTTGTTGTACTTCCGTTTGATCTCTAAAAAGACCACGCTGTCTTTGCCCGGCGTATCATAGCCGCGAATACGAAATTTCTTACGGACCTTAACGCCGGCGTGCTTTTCATCGTAGCATGAAAAATCGTGGGTGTCGTAATAAACACTCCGCACCGTGTATTCATTTTTCCCCTGTTTGGCAGCAAACGGATCCACTTTCACATAAGGACGCATTGCTGCTCTGATTTCATCTCTGAGCTTGTCAGGTACGAGGTATTTGTATTCAAATCTGCCGGGCATATCCTCTTCCGCTTATTCTAAAAACCGTTTGACAAATCCCAGGGGTGTGCTCTTTTGGCATGCAATCGCACTTCGCACAGCCATTCCCGGCATAACTGATGCATCTGCATCATCAAGCACGGCAAGCGCAATCAGTACCTGTTCTCCGTTGACAACGTGCACCTCGCGATCAAGGGAGAAAACTGCAGCGATGAAAGGATTCGTCTGCCCTGGCACCGTGATTTCGACGGATTCAACTTCTTCCAGGGCTTGCACATCGCTCAGCTTCACCATCATGAAAGCGATTAAGGCTGAAGTGTCTCTAATAACCAACAGTGTATCTGACGAAAAAGAACGCGCGACGCTGCCGGCAACAGGCGATGTGATGGTGAACGCGTTAATGCGCTTTCTTAGTGCGCCAATTTCGTTTTCCAGTGCGAAAATCTGTGTGCGAATCATGTTGAGATAAGCCGGCTTGGCACCCATCTGGGTTGAAGCCAGCTGTGCCTCGGCAATAGAAACCGCAATCTGCAAGGCCGCTTCCTTGTTTTTTGCAACCTCATATTCTTCTTCGGAAACAAGCTGTTGGCTGAACAGCTGTTCCAGTCGACGGACGATACCAGATTGCTCCTTTGCCTCGATGCGAGACAGCGCAAGCCGCTGTTCTGCTTCCTGTACCACAGGTTCTTTTGCTCCTGCTTGATCAACTGCATAATTGGCTTGCAAGATCGCCAGTTCACCTTCGAGCACAACGAGCCGCTCTTCAATGTTGCTGTCGCTGATGATGCCAACCGTGTCACCAATGGCTACCGTACGATCCGCTGCCATCTGCTCCGAAAGCGAGAATCTCACTTCCGAGCCGCGCTCAAACTGAGCCACGCTAAAGCCTTCACTTACGCCCGTTTTGTAATTGATGGTATTGGCGAATAACTGTCCGTCTGTTCCCTTGTAAAGGGTCCACAATTTAGCCGGCACAATTTTACCTTCTGCAACAACATTGCATGGCACCTCAATGGGTGATGCCAGCAGCAATCCTGCCGCCGCAATCGTTGCGATAGATATTGAAAATAGTTGCTTGTACATCTGTTTTGCCTGTGTTACAAAGTAACGGACGTAATGATGGCTGAGACCGTTACGGTACCGACCACTGTTGCGCCGTTTACCGTCCCACCATTGAACATCTCGTCGGATGAGCTACCCGAAACGGTGCCGCCACGATAGACGGTGATGGTATCATCCATCGATAGCCACGGGGCTGAGGCGATGAGCGATTGAAATGATTTCCCCGGCGCAATGGCGACGGAGCCGCCTGCACTTTCTAGCGTGACAAGCGTTCCGGGGGCCTGTGGGGTTGAGAACGTGATGGCAACCGAGGGCTGGGTGGAAGAGGTGCCCGGCGTCTGTGCCATTCTGCCTGCTGCGCCGGCTGCGAGGAGCACACCACCGCTTATTGCGAAGTCGCCATTGTAGTCGATCGCGCCCTGCTCGGGGCGTATACCTGGTACGGGGCCGGCGATGGCAAGGCAGCCGTTGGTCATCTCGATGGAGCCGTTTGAGTCGATACCATCGCTACCAGAGGTGATTGTGATCATGCCGCCGTTGAACACCATGTCGTACGGATCGCCAGGACTCTCAACACCGCCCGGATCGTCACCGTCACCGGAAAGGTTAAAGCCATCATCGATAGCAGTGATGTCGAGGGTGCCGCCATTGATGACCAGATCGCCCAGGACAGCTTCGAGTCCTTCAAAGCTCTGGGTCAGGGTGATATCGCCACCATTGATGGTGAGTCCGAGGTCGGCATGGACGCCGTCGTCTCCTGTTGCAATTTCGATACTGCCGCCATTAATCAGTACGGTGTCGTTTGCGTGAATGCCATCATCAGATGTGTCGACGTTAAAGGTACCGTCATCAACCACCACCATGACGGCGCCTTTGAGCCCCTTGGTTGATAGGTCGTCGCTGGGTGTGATGTTGGCGCCACCGCCGGCGCGGATGGACAGCGTCCCTTCCGAAAAGAGGGCATCGGTTTCAGCCGTAATCGCGTCGCCTTCAGCGTCGATGCTGATGGTGCCACCTTCGATCAGGATATATCCGCGGGTATCATCATCTTCCTCATCCGATTTTATGCCATCTCCGCCGGCTGTTATGTCGAGTACCCCGCCGCGCACGACGAGGTAGTGTTTGCCGCGAATGCCTTCGTCGGGTGCGTTAACGGCAATGGTGCCATCGCGAATCACAAGTCCGTCTTTGCTTGCAATGCCATCTTGAAATTGTGCGTTCACTGTGAGTGTACCAGTGCCGCCAATGGACAGGTCGTCGTCACTCCACACAGCCGCGTTCTGCTCTGCAGTTGCCGGGTAGATGGTACCATCGGTGATGGTGTTTGTGGTACCTTCAGCAAGAATCAGCACCGCACGGTCGGCATTGTCTACACGGATGCCCGAATCAGATGAACTGGTGATCGATGCGCCGGCGAGCACCAGTTTCACTGCACCATCTTCTGGGGTGTCGACTATGATTTGGCCGTCGGTGAGCGTGCCGGAAAGTACGTAGGTGCCCGGCGCAGCTACGGTGACAATGCCATCCACTGATGTGGCGCCTGTCCCGTCAATAGAAGCGGTGATCCCATCCAGTGCAATAGTGGTTGCGGTTGCTGCGTCGTATGTATAGTCGGCTGTGTCTTCATGATCAGCATCGTTGTCCAGCATCGCGTCGGCCACCGTAAATGGATCCGCGTTTATGCCCTCGATATCGCAGGAAAGCGTAGAGAGTGCTATTGGGTCTGCAATTACAACATCCTCTTCTTCAATCGCGGAAGTGCTGTCGCAGGCGGAGAGGGTCAGGATGAGTGCGGGGATCAACCAACTGGCAATTTGTACTTTTTTTATGCTCATGACACCTGGGCTTTGTTATGTAAAGGATCTAGACTGCGCCCGCTTGGGTGCTGTGGTCCTTTTTTGAACTTAACCGGAGTCTAAGAGACAGATGTTTAGATCATGTTTAGTTAATGTTTGGATAATACTAAGGTAACACCCTGGCCTGTTTTGTTGAGGGCAGGGCAACCAATTATGAATGGGGAAGATGTATGATTTCGGCCTGGAAAATGGTAGTGCTGATCCGGGTATGATGGTTACGCCTGACCACAGCGGGAAGGGATGGGCAACCTATATCCACACGCGTCTTTGTACCTGTGGAAGCTGGGCAATGTAGTAGGTTTGCGCATGCTACTTGATCAAGCTCATCATGCGTGTTTGTGTAAAGTGGCTGGTTTCAAGGCGATAGAGATACAGTCCACTCGCCAAACCTGACGCATCGAACGCCACCTCATATGAGCCGGCCGGCTGCGTGCCGCTTACAAGCGTAGCTACCAGCTTACCTTCAATTGAATACACACTCAAGTTCACATCAGAACTTGTCTGTAGGTCATACGATATTCGCGTGGATGGGTTAAACGGGTTTGGGTAATTTTGCGAAAGTGTAAATGATTCAGGAAGATCCTGTCCGAAAGACTCAATCGGTGTAGATTGGACCTCCATGTCTACAAAATAGTCAACTTCTTCGATAGCACCGCTTGCATCGAGCAGCAGGCCAACGGAATATCCATCCAATGAAACGATGTCGATGTCGACGTACATTTCTGTGAGCTGCATGGTAACCGGATCATAGGTCCGAAACTCTTCGCGAACCCGTAGCGCCTGTACAGAATTCCCGTCTGGTGTTATCAGCGTACCCCACCCGTCTACAACTGAAACGGAGGTCTCGATATCTGTGGCAAAAGGAACGCCTGCAATCATGACTGAGGTCGAATCCATCCATGTATTTTCAAATGCACCGGGAAATACGATGTCCAACGATGGGGGACTGTAAACGCCGGTCACCTCTTCAGCAATGCCATCGCCGTCGGTGTCAACCAGTGATGTAGAACCCAGGTGCCAATAATTTCCATTTTCGAGCTGGTAGTATAACGCAGTTTCTACCCCTTCGTCTTCCCCTGTTATGGCGATGTTGGCATTTTCAAATGCAGGGTTGTCGCTGCCGGGGAGGTCGGCGGGTAAAGCAACGTAAGTTGCCGTCACGGAGAAAGAGTCAGTGGCAACGGCGCCATTGAAGTCCCAGGTCTGGTTGGCCCCCGTTGCATTAACAACAGCATCCATCGCCGCGGTTACTTCAAGCGCATAAATGGTTTCGTTGATGCTCCGGCCGATACGGTCGGTTATGAACGTTTCAGGGAATGTGATTTGTGCAAACGCTGTATGAGAAAACACAACAAACGAACAGAACAGTAGCAGTATTTTATTCATTTTTGACTGGGGATTTGGTTCGAATGGGCTGTAGGATATGATCGAACGTACCACTGAGAAACGAGCCGGCAAATTTTACTTCTTGCGTCGTAGCAATAGTTCGTTTCATTTGATAAAGGACCTGGATATGCTGCCCTTTAAAGTAAGCAATTCTTTTGTTGCTTGAAAGCTGAACTACTGCCAGGGACACACTGCGTAATTACGGCTGTAATCTTTTGAAGCAAATGCGTAGGACCAGCGTTACAGATAAGACGAGGAGTCGTATTGCTGCCTTGGTCTATCATTACTCGTATCGTAGCGCGTCAACGGGATTGCCGCGCGCTACCTTTATGGTCTGGTAGCTCACAGCCACAAGTGCTACGACTAGCACAATCAGGCCAATCAGCAAGAAAATGCCGGCACCCAACTCAATGCGGTACGCAAAGGCCTCAACCCACCTTTTTAATCCAAAATAGGCAAGTGGGGTGGCGATGATAAATGCGATGCTTACGAGTTTGAACAGCCTACCCGTAAGTAGAAACAGCATGCTGGTTTCTGATGCCCCCAGCACTTTGCGGATACCGACCTCTTTTGTTCGCCGTTGCGTCATGAAGGAAGCAAGGCCGAACAAACCCATTGCAGCAATGAGGATAGCGAGTCCGGCAAACAGGCCAATGGCGCGCCCAAGCCGGACATCCGCTGCATACTGCGCCTGAATTTGATCATCCAGAAAAGCGATTTCGAATGGCTGATCGGGTAGCACTTGGTGCCAGGCTGCTTTGAGCTGCTTGATCTGTTCTGCTCTGTTGCCGGGGGCAAGCTTTACAAGCACATGCGAAATCACGAATAGATTGGCTACATCAGAAGACTGGGCAGCGTAGTAGGCAAACGATGTGATAGGGGTACGCGCGGAACTGTGGTGGAAGTCGGCAACGACACCGGCAATTCTTCCTTTTATGCCGGGGTTGTTTGCTTCATTGCCCGGGTCTACAATGCGCACCGACTGTTCTATTGCATCTTCGGGGCGCCAGCCAAGTGCTGCAGCTGCCGTTTCGTTGATCAGTACCTGCTCTTCCGGAATTTGGGAAAACCCTGCAGGTACCTCTTCCGAGTTGTTGCTAAATGCAGGCATGTGGCCAGCAACAAGCGGAATGTCGAGCAATTCGAAAAACCCTGGCCCAACGCCGTGCGTTTCGATTGGAATTGCAGATGTTCGTTCACCGTCTGCCTGTACAACCATGCTTGGGCGGACCTCTTTCAGGCCTGGTAACCCGCTGGTGCCCGAAACTGCAAGGACGCCAGGTTGCGATGCCAATGCCTGGCTGAGCACCTGATAGTTTCGTCGTGCCTTGTTGGCGCGGATGGTTACTACCTGCTCTTCGTCAAAGCCAAGGCGGATAGACTGTAAGTAGTCTACTTGTTGGTGGATGACCAGAGAGCCCGCAATGAGCACAATACAACTGGCAAACTGGAATACAATGAGCGTTGAGCGTAACCTGCTTTTCCCGAATGCGGCGAGCCCACGTAACGTTTCTGCCGGCCGTTGTCGGGCTGCCAGTATGGCCGGATAGGCGCCGGCGAGTAAGCTTGTTAACAAAATAATCGCAACAAATAGCCATAACGTGCCCGTGCCCCAATAGTCAAACAGCGCGTCGGATGCAAAGGGAACGAGTATGGATTTTCCTGCCCAAACAAAACCTAGCGCAATAACCACAGCTATGCTGGTCAATAAAAATGCGTCGGCCAGAAATTGTGCTGCCAGTTGCAGGCGTGAGGCCCCAATGGCACGGTGGACACCAAGTTCTTTAATCCGGGTGGTTGCGCGGGCGAGCGCCAGGTTGGTGAAATTGGAGTAGGCGAGTAGCAGCACGATGAGCGCCATGCCCGACAGGCCGTAGACCAGGGTAATAGACCCACCAACCCCTGGCTCCCCGCGATCTTGTGGATGCAGGTAGACTTCTGTTAAGGGTTGAAAGCCCAGTTGGATTTCGTCGCTCTCCAGCCGGCCGGCTAATGCCGTGGTGGCTTTGTGCGCGGCTTCCTGAATATCCTGAATACCCGGTAGCAGCACATACGTATAAAGCCCTGGCCAGTTGAGGTTGTTCAGGGGGCCGTATTGCTGCTCAAGCGTAGCCGTTGACGCTATAACACTCAACGGGATATGCGATTGGGCCGGCGGATTTGCTACAACACCCGTAACTATAAGCGGGAGTTGTTTGATTTCGCTATAGCCATCATACATCAGAATGACCTGCCCAAGTGGGGAGGCATCTCCAAAGTATTTCCTGGCAATGTCTTCCGTAACTACAACAGTACCTGGCTCTGAAAGCACTGAAGCCGGATCGCCGGAAATTAGCTGGAAAGAAAACACATCGAAAAACGATGGGTCGGCGTACAAAAAGTCTTGCTCGGCATATACAGCTTGCTCGGACGTGATCTGATTTGTTACGGTGATGTTGCGTTTCCAGGGGGCGAGCCTGACCGTTGCTTCCGTGCCGGGTACGTTTTGATTGACCAGCGCAGCGTGTCCGCCCCCTGTCTTCGCTGAGCTGCCACTATCAGTTTGCTGGACAACCCGGTAGATGTTATCAGCTTGATCATGGAAGCGATCGAAGCTGAGTTCATGCCAGACGTACATCGAAATTAGAAGGCAGCCGGCGAGCCCCAGCGCCAAGCCCGTCACGTTGATGCCTGTATAGCCAGGATGGCGCTTTATGTAGCGTACAGAAACCCTGAAATAGTTCTTGAGCATGGCGAGGTTTGCCCGTAGCGCCTTGAAAATGCGTCCTTCAGCCCTGGCCTTTTTCCAGTAAACGTCCTTGTAGTCCTGCTTGATCAGCGCATAAGATCCCAGTTTGCGAACCGCGTGGTCGAAAGCGCGGCGGGGTGTAAGGCCCTGCGCAATCAGGTCGTCAAAATGATCGCGCAAGTGTCCTTCCAGTTCTTCAGCATCCTCATCTGAAATGGCAATTTCTGTAGAAAGAAAACGACGCCACGTGGTGACGGCTGCATCAATGTCAAACTGATTCATGTGAGCGTTGGTTTAAGTCCCCAAAGTTGTACAAAAATATTGTGAACAGAAAGCCACGCTGCTTTCTCTTTTTCCAGTGCCTTCTGGCCTTTGGCCGTAATGCGGTAGTATCGCCTCCTGCGCTCGCCTTCTTTCTCGACCCAGAACGATTCGACAAGTCCATCTGCAGTGATGCGGTGCATGAGGGTATAAAGCGATCCTGCAGCCCATTCGACATCGCCACCTGAAAGCAGATTTACTTTCTTGATGATGCGATAGCCGTAGCTTTCCCCCTTGTCCAGGATGGAGAGAACGATGGTTTGGGCTGAGGCGCCTGTGAGTGCTTTTGCCGGCATAAGAATGTTGATTGACTTTGGCGAGGCGGGTTTGCCTGCGCAGGCATCCAGTATTGAATCTGGTAAATCATTTATAGGTTGATGATCAACCTATGTGCATGAGCAATATATTGATCATCAATATAACATGTCAACATATGCTGCAAAATTTGCGATAAGCGGGAGAATAGGATACCCTTTAAGCAATGGCCTGCGACAATGATGTGCAGCGCCGCGCATTTTTCGCGCGCGATTGTTATGCGTTGAGATGTAGCGCTGTCCTGGAGCGTTCTTGGGCGTTTGAAAGGGAATTGGTTCAGCGGCTGGGCATTGCAGGTGTTCAGCTTGTATGATGCAGCGCTCGAACTACGGCAGCAACCACATGCTGATCAGTACCTGGCTTTGCTGGTGCCCGGAGCACGTCCAGTCCTTCGGGTTCAGGCAGCAACTTGCCAGCTGGATTGCTAAAACTGCCGTGCACCTGCGTGCAACCTGATTGAACCACCAGCTTGGTTACGCTGTCTGGCGTGATGCCGGCGCCCGGCAGGATTTCGATACGGCCGTTCGCCTGAGCAATCAGCTTTTGCAGTATTTTGGCGCCAGCAAGCGCGGTAGGGGCCTGCCCTGAAGTGAGGACCCGCTGTACGCCACAATCGATGAGCGTTTCCAGCGCCTGGTACGGATCGGGTGTCACATCAAACGCGCGGTGAAAGACACACGGGATGTTCTGCATGTGTGCGATGGCTTGCTGCAGACGCGGCACGTCTATTTCACCTGCCTCTGTCAAAATCCCGATGGCAAAAGCGTCTGCGCCGGCGTCGACAAATGCATCTATATCGGCCAACATGGTAGCAAACTCAGGGACGCTGTAGACAAATCCATACGCGCGCGGCCGAATCATCACAACAATTGGTAGTTCGGAAGCGGCACGGACCTGGGCAAACAGTCCGGTTGAAGGGGTAAGGCCATCGAGGGCCAGGGCATAGTTGAGTTCGAGCCGGTCTGCACCGCCGGCTGTTGCTTCAACCGCAGCTGCTACTGATTCAACACAGACTTCGACGATCATCCGTTGGGAGCCAGCCATAAGGATTGGGGTCGTTAATGTTGGGAAAGCATGGTAAGCGGTAGCTGATTAGTCAACCAGCCAGTTTGCAGCGTTGGTCAGCAAGGTTTTGTATGCCGCAGACTCGTGGGCGAAGCCATCGTGTCCCAATGTGATGCCAACGATACGTCGGGTAGGGTGGTTGATGGTCCAGGCTACCGGGAATTGTGTGCCAGTATCTGGTTCTGTACCAACCATTAACACATTGAGTGCTGGCCCTTGTGCGTGGACCTCAAACCGGTAGAGTTCATCTTCCAGCGTAAAGGTCGCCGGCACACCTGCTGTGATATCGTGCGTCGAATCAGTAACTGTGATTTCAAATGGACCATACGGGCCGTGGCTGCGAGAACCGCCGCCGACCAACTCACGGTTGTAGGCCGGCCAATCTTCCCAGTTGTACCAAACAGACGGATGGATAAGCAGCAGTCCTTTGCCGGCATCTGTAAACTCAAAAATGGCTCTGCGCAAGGTTGAGTCGGTCAGTGGCTGGTTGTTGCTCAGGTAGAGCAGGTCGATCGTATCAAGGGCCGGTAATACAGCAGATGGGTCGTCAGTGTAGGTCACGTCAAAGCCAGCTGCGGTCAAGGTGGCACTGTCCTCCTGATCAAACCAGCGGTCAAAGTCGTGACTGCTACCACCGCCAACAATAAGTACCTTTTTGGCACCAGGGGTTTCGGTGGGAGGGACAGGCTCATTATCAGCGCAACCGGCAAGCAGCGACAGGCAAACAAACAACAGGGGAAAGGCAGAACGGGTAGTCATGGTGTAAGACTAGGCCAGGTGTGTGGGGATACAAAGCGGTAAATTAGGTGATTCAGGTCACCTATTCCAGCAAAATATTAATTGCTGGTGGAGGTAGAGGTATGAAATAGGAATGTCACCGTCTAATTAATAGATTTACGGATAGGTAAAATACCACGTCCGACGACATACACATTCCCCACCACACTGCACGCAACCCTGCCACATATCACATCAGGTACTTCACGCTTTGTGGAGGGGCCAGCCGGCTCCGGGAAAACCAGCTATGCCATCGGGCACATCCAGCGTTTGATCGAAAGTGGGGTTGAACCCGAGCAAATCTTGCTCTTTACCCCGCAGCGCAGCTATACCTTGCAGTATGAGCAGGCTTTTGATACGCAGACGTGGTACCGATTGGGCAAGGCAACCATCGGTGGGTTGGCCGGCCGCATGGTCGGGTTGTTCTGGCCGCTGGTGGATCGCGAGAAATACCCGTTTGAAAGTCAGCAGTCGCCGGCATTCCTCACCTACGAAGTGGCGCAATACTTTATGTCGCGCCTCGTAAAACCACTGATTGAAGAAGGCTATTTCTCAGACCTCAAGCTGACCCTGCCGCGCCTCTATAGCCAGTTGCTGGACAACCTCAACAAGGCGTCGGCTAACGGGATTCCGCTAGAAAGCGTCGGGCAATACCTCAAAGATGCAGCAGGACTGGCAGACAGCGATGAGCAACGCTACGAAGATATTGCCCAAACCATCGAAGCGTATCGCACCTTCTGCATTTCTAACAACCTGCTGGATTTCTCCCTGTCGCTGGCGTTGTTCTGGGACCTTTACCAGCAAGGACCTGAAGTACACAATTTCCTGGATAAGCAGTACAGCCATCTGGTTTATGATAACTGCGAAGAAGACATCCCGATCGCCCATGACTTCATTACCAAATTTTTGCCTGCACTCGATACAGCCTGCGTATTATTCGACAACAATGCCGGCTATCGCCGTTTTCTGGGGGCAAGTCCGCGGAGTGCATACAAATTATCTGAGCAATGCAGCGAGCGGGTAGTACTGGCTGATTCGCATGTGCAACCGCCGGCGCTGCAAGTACTGCAGCAATTGGTTGCAGAAGAGATTGTTGAAGGCGACCTCAACAATGTGCCTGTAGAAGCGGCAGTGGAGCCACATTTTGTGGTGCATTCAGACAGGCTGCATCAGGACATGGTGCTCCGCGCTGCAGACCATGTAGTCAAGCTGGTCGCAGAGGGCGTTGCGCCGGCTGATATTGCCATCATCAGCCCGTACCTCAGTGAAAGCGTGCATTTTGGCCTGGGGATGCAACTCGACAAACATGAAGTCGCGCACCAGACGCACCGTCCATCTCGTGACTTGCTGAGTGAGCCGGTGACACGTGTCATGCTCACCGTTGCACAACTGGCGCATCCTGCGTGGCAATTGCCGCGACCTTCGCGGGAAGCGGTGACTTACATGTTTAATCGGCTTCTGGCCGGCGCAGACCTTGTGCGGGCAGCTTTGCTTGGCGGCGGTGTGTATGCTTTTGTGAGTGAAGATGTAGGCCTCAAGCCATTTGAAGAACTGGAGCCAGAAATGCGCGACCGGATTACCTATAACATCGGCGCACAATACGATCGGTTGCGTAGCTGGATCATTGATTACCGGGCTGGAGATCCGTTACCTATCGACCATTTTTTTAGCAAACTTTTTGGTGAAGTGCTCAGCCAGGAAGGTTTTGGGTTTTTGCGGGATGTCGAAGCAGGTGTGGATACCGGACGGCTGGTAGAATCAGCGCGCAAATTCCGACAGGCCGTCGGGCCGGTGCTGGATGCTATTGGATTACAAGTTGGGGAGGCCTATGTCGATATGGTGCAGCAAGGGGTGATCTCTGCTTTTTATCGCATCGATTGGGAGGAAGAGGACAATGCCGTGCTGATTACGCCGGCACATACCTTCCTGTTGAAAAACCGCGCCTACAAACACCAAATCTGGCTGGATGTAGGCAGCACGTCGTGGCACCGCCGTATTCAGCAGCCGCTTACCAATCCGTACGTACTGACGAAGTACTGGCAGCAAGGACGGAAGTGGAACGCAGAGATGGAGCAGTTTCATGAAAAAGAGCGATTGACCGCACTGGTAAAAGGATTGCTGAACCGTTGCTCGGATGTGGTGCTTGTTTGTTTTAGCGAATTAAGCGCATACGGTCAGGAGCAGACAGGGATGATGCGGGAAGTGATGAACAATGTGATGCGTCACCTCGCCGTGTCGCCAGCGACGGAGGAATAGCCATGGCAGGATTTGAGCCGCGGCCGGCGCAAAAGGCCATTCTTGAATATAAAAAAGGCACGATGGGAATTGCCGCCGTTCCGGGCAGTGGCAAAACCTGGACACTGTCTCAACTGGCATCTGCGCTTATCATTGATGGAGCGTTACAGCGGGGACAGGAAGTGCTAATTGTTACCCTGGTAAACGCGGCGGTCGACAACTTCAGGCAGCGCATTGCCGCTTTCCTCCAGGAGCGCGGTTTATTACCCGGACTCGGGTATCGCGTACGCACCCTGCATAGTTTGGCCCACGAAATTGTCGCGATGGTCCCGTCTGCTGCAGGGCTGCCGGCGGATTTTGCTGTAGTTGATGAACGCGTTGCCGAGTCTATCCTGAAAAATGCCTTTCGGGCCGCCTACCCGCGGTATGAGCTGTCGATTTACGGGTACCTGAAAGAAGACCTTAACGAATTTAAACGCCGCAAAATCACCAAAGATCAATTGCCCGACATGCTGCAGCGGGTGGTTCAAAATAGCATTTCACACCTGAAAAACAGGCGGGTTGACGTAGCTACCCTGAACAACCACCTTGTAGACCAGCCGGCATCGATGGCGCACCTTGTGCGGGACGTTTACGACCGCTACCAACAAGGCCTCGCCACGCGCGGTGCGCTCGACTTTGATGACCTGATCACAACGGCCATCGACGTACTGGCGCACGATGACACGCTGGTGCAGCGGCTGCAGCGCAAATGGCCGTATGTATTGGAAGATGAGGCACAGGACAGTAGCGCGTTGCAAGAACAGATTCTGCGTTATCTGACAGGAGAAGCCGGCAACTGGGTACGCGTTGGAGACCCGAACCAGGCCATCTATGAGACGTTTACAACAGCGCACCCACGGTATCTAAAAGCCTTTCTTGAAGAAGCAGACTACAAGCGAGACCTGCCCAATTCCGGGCGCTCAGGCCGGCCCATTATTCGAGTTGCAAACGAGTTGATTCGCTGGGTCCGGGAAGAACACCCGGTCGTTCCGTTACGTGATGCGCTGGATATCCCCTACATAGAACCAACTCCGCCAGGCGATCCTCAGCCGAATCCGGCAGATGATCTGTGCAACGTGGCTTTTGTATTTCGCGGTGACACCAACGAACAGGAACTGGCCCGGGTGCTGGGTTCAGTGAAAAAGTGGTTGCCAGATCATCCCGATGCAACGCTTGCGCTGCTCGTGCCAACCCATGCGCAGGGTGCAGAGGCGATTCGGGCGCTGGAGAAAGCCGGCATTCCGTATTCCGATGCACTGTTGCGCCTAACTACCTCAACCCGAGAAGCAGCCGGGGCTTTGGGTAGAATTCTGGATCATCTCGCGCACCCGGCTTCCCACAAAACCCTGCCTACGGTGTACAAAGTATGGTTCTTCCGCGTGTTGAAAGAAGAAGACACCGAGGAGGCGCAAGAACGACTGGCTTTGCACCTCGATGTGCTGGCTACCTGCGAAGAAAGCGAGACCTACATTTGGCCGCGGCCCGGACACGATTGGCTGGAAGAAAAGAAAGAAGACCTGTCCGACGAAACCTACTTCTGTATGCGTCAATTCCGCACCCAACTGCAGTACTGGCAACAACTCGTATTACTGCCGGTGAGCGAAATGCTGACGGCCATCGCGCAGACCATCTTCGACGAACCCGAAAAGCTGGCCATGACCCAGCTGTTTGCTGAAATCTTGAACGATCGCTCTGCATACCACCTGGGGCTGGAGAAGCGCATCACTACGCTGGATGAGTTGAACCAGGAATTGTATGCCATCGCGCGCGACAAGCGCCGCGTGCGGTCCATCGAAGCAGACAAAACAGGATTTGATCCCGAAGATCACAAAGGTGAAGTGGTGGTTGCAACGATGCATGGTGCAAAAGGGCTCGAATGGGACCGCGTGTACATGCTATCGGTGAATGATTATGATTTTCCGTCGGCGATGGAAGGAGAGAAGTTTCGGGCCGAGCGCTGGTATGTGCGAAACAGTTTGAGTTTGGATGCTGAGACCATGGCCCAGCTTGATGCCTTTATCGACGGTGTCACCTATGAAGAGGGAGCGGCGACGCAGGAGGCGCGGTATGATTATGCCCGCGAGCGGTTGCGGCTGTTGTACGTCGGTATCACGCGTGCGCGAAAAGAATTGATGGTGACCAGCAATATCGGCCGCGGCAGAAACCAGCCGGCCGTAGCTTTCACCGCCCTGAAGTCATTCCTCGACCCTTCGCCGGAGGTACAAGATGGATAAGAAAGCGTTGGTATTCAGCGCGCACAGCTTGCAGACTTATGTAGATTGCGCGCGACGATTTGAGCTGAGCTATCTGGATGGACTGGTGTGGCCGGCAGTAGAATCAGAACCTCTGCTGGAAAGCGAGGCTTTCCTTCGTAACGGCCGTGTTTTCCATGAAATGGTACATCAAGACATCATCGGATTGCCTGTCATCGTGCCTACAAAGCCAGCTGTTATCGGCGACTGGTGGGCGCGATATCAAAGCCATGCGCCAGCAAACATCGAAGGCGAAAAATTTCCCGAAAAGACGCTCGTGGGAACGGTTGACGGGCAGGTTGTTGTGGCTACGTATGACCTGATTGTGGTCACACCTGATAAGCGTGCCATCATTTTCGACTGGAAAACATGGCGGCAACCTGATCGGGTAAGAGGCATCGGCGAGAAATTGCAGTCTCGCATTTATCCCTGGTTGCTGGTCGAAGCAGCCGGCATCCTCATGCCCGGCCTGAAGCTTGCACCTGAGGCCGTCGAGATGCGCTACTGGTTTACAGAAAAACCTGAAGCTCCGTACGTCCTGCGCTACGGTCGCGATCAGTATGAAGCAGATGCTACGTATCTGGCAGCACTTACCCAGGACGTGCTACAAACGGCATCCGGAGACTTTTTGCTTACCGAAAACGAGAAAAAGTGCACATACTGCCCGTACCGCTCGTTTTGTGGCCGGGGGGATGTTGCCGGCCTGTGGCAAGACTTCGATGGCGCAGAGGTTGTTGATGAAGTAGCTGCTTTGCTTGGCGATCTGGATGACTATGAATCTGTTGCCTTTTAACGTGCTGTGCGATGAAATTTAAATGGCAGCTGCCCCCGAAAAACGTTTCCATAGATGAAGCCGTACTTGATGCAGTTGGTGGGCGTAAGGTGTTGGCGCAGTTGTTGGTTATGCGCGGGATCTCAACGCCAGGTGCAATTCGGCAATTTCTGGATAGCGATGCGTATACGCCAGCGCCACCCGACATGCTGCACGACATGGCAAAGGGTGTTGAACGCATCGAGCGGGCCATCCGTGCACAAGAGCTGATTCTTGTTTGGGGTGATTTTGATGTAGATGGGCAGACTTCAACGGCACTGCTCGTGGAGGCCTTGCAGCACCTGGGGGCGAATGTAACGTACTACGTGCCGATAAGAGCTGAAGATGGACACGGTATCAAACCGGCCACCTTGCAGCGATTTCTGGACCGAGGCATCAACGTGTTGTTGAGTTGTGATACCGGCATTGCTGCGGTAGACGCAGTTGAGCTGGCCAATGCGCACGGCGTAGATGTGGTCATTACCGATCATCACGATTTACCAGATGTGCTGCCGGCTGCTTACGCGTCTATCAACCCCAAATTTCACAAACCCGATCACCCACATTACGGATTGCCAGGTGTGGGTGTCGCATACAAATTAATCGAAGCCCTCTACACCCGCGCCGGCTGTGAAGCAGACCTCCCGGTATTGCTGGACCTCGTTGCCCTCGGCATTGTTGCTGACATTGCCAACCAGGCGGCAGATACCCGATTCCTCCTGCAGCAGGGCCTCGAAGTCCTTCGCACCTCACGTCGCCGAGGATTGCAGTCGATCATGAAACGCGGCAATGTGCTCCAACGGTACATGATCGACGAAGACATTGGGTTCAAAATTGGCCCCCGCCTTAATGCTGTCGGCAGGCTCAAGGACGCCAATGTATCCGTGGATTTACTCACAACCAGCAATGCAGCTGAAGCAAATCGTATTGCTGATGACCTGGAAGCGTTGAACAGGGAGCGCCGGCGTCTAACAGAGGACGTGTACGACTCGGCACTCGGACAAATTGATCGTGATCCCTCGCTGTTACAATACGCGGCGCTGGTGCTAGACAATCCCAAGTGGCACCAGGGGGTGATTGGAATTGTCGCCAGCAGGCTGGTGGAAGAGTTTGGCAAACCCACAATTCTCCTCGCCTCGCCACCAGGTGAGCCAGCGCGTGGCTCTGCCCGGTCGATTGAAGGCTACCACATTACCGAAGCCATTACAACGCAGGCTGATTATCTGCTTGGGTTTGGCGGCCATCCAATGGCTGCTGGTATGGCTTTGCCGGCTTCCGATATCGAGCGATTCCGTCGTGGTGTTTCCAAAGCGATTGTTGCGCAGCGCAACGGCAAAGTGCCCGAATCTGTGTTGGATATTTCGCTGGTTTTACCGATCTCCGAAATCACACCAAAACTGGCAGACGAAGTGGAACTGATGGCACCTTTTGGTGCCGGCAATCCACCTGTGAATTACCTTTGCCGCGAGGTTGTAGTTACAGCAGACAAACTGTTTGGGAAAGACAAATCGCACCGTAAACTCTATGTGAGTGATGGTGCCTGTGACCCCGTTGAAGTAATCTGGTGGGGCGGGGCTGAAAAGGTACTACCGGAGGGCACGCTTGATATCGTATTTCGCATGCGTCCAGGCTATTTCAGGAACGAGCCAACCTTACAGGTTACCTTGCTCGACTTGCAGCGCGCTGATCGGCTGGCTGCAGTACAGGGCCGCGTTTCATTTGAGATCATCGACTGGCGCGATAAGCCTGAGCCCGCACTGCAAGTAGAAAAACTTCGGGCTTCTCATGAGCAGGTATGTGTTTGGGGGGAAGTTGGGCCGGTATTGGAAGGTATGGTTTCGCGGGCTGATCTTGTGCCGGCGGATGTGCTGGTCATTTGGACTTTACCCCCAGATCGAAGTGTGTTACTGGATGTATTAAATTTTGTTAAACCCAGCCAGGTGTACGTTGTAGGTCAGCATCCCGGTATGGACATCGGTAGTCAATTTTTAAAACGACTTGCCGGCCTCGTCAAATACACGATCTCGAATTATAATGGCGAAACCCGCCTGGACAAGCTGGCCGCTGCCACCGCGCATACAACACACACCGTTAAGGCTGGCCTTGCGAGGGTTGCCGAATTAGGCATTGGCATACGTATTGATGACAGTGGAGGGGTGCGGGTTACTTTAGATGTAACTGCCGGGAAAGCAGGTGCTGTTGATGACCTTCTTGAAACCCTTTTGAGAGAGGCAGCGGCATATCGACAGGCACTTGGTACAACACAAAAGCTGCCGGGTTTTTTACGGTAATTTTGGATCTGCACACGTCAGACGTACCTGTTAAGTACCGGCACTTCATGCCGCGGGTATACACAAATTGTAAAGCATTTGTAAAGTCACAAAAATTACCCGGCCTGAATGAAATGTAGTACCGTAATGCCTCGTCTACGGCCTGAAAAGACTTATAGACCCGATTGTATATAGGCAAAACATGATACAGCGCATACTGGGAAAAACGATATTAATGATGTGCGTCAGTCTACTGGGAGTGACGGCAGTGGTAGCACAGGATAGAGATGCCCCGCAAGGTAGTGTTATCTCAGGATTTGTGTATGACGAATCCACAGGTGATCCACTTCCTGGTGCCAACGTGTATCTCGTGAGTCGGGCAGACACAACAGTGCAGACGGGTGGTGTTACGAATGAAAAAGGGTTGTATCGGCTCGTGGTACCTGTAGCTGGCGCTTATGCTGCTGCATTTTCGTTTATCGGATTTGAAACGCACTACATGCCGATCGAGGCCACCGGGAGCTACACGTTTGCCGGCACAGTGAACCTGAAGATATCTATAACGGATCTGGAGCAGGTGCTGGTAGAGGAGGTTCAGGACCGTGTGGTTTTACGTGGTGACACAACGGAATTTAATGCAAATGCTTTCAAGGTCAATCCTGATGCAAGCGCTGCTGACCTGATTGCCAAAATGCCGGGTATTGTTGTAGAAGATGGCAGCGTGCAGGCGCAAGGGGAAAATGTGCGGCGGGTCCTGGTGGATGGACGTGAGTTCTTTGGTAATGACACCAATGCCGCACTGAGCAATTTGCCGGCTGAAATTATCGAGCGCATACAGGTGTTCGACCGCATGAGCGATCAGTCGCAGTTTACCGGATTTGATGACGGCAATTCAGAGCGCACAATCAACATCGTTACCCGATCGGGCATGAGCAACGGCCAATTTGGGAAGGTTTATGGCGGCTATGGCTCAGAAACCCGCTACGCCAGCGGTGGCAACCTGAATTTCTTCAATGGTGACCAACGGATATCGGTCATCGGGTTGAGCAACAATGTAAACCAGCAAAATTTCACTAATGAGGACCTGCTAGGCGTAATTGGCAATACGCGGGAGCGCGGTGGCGGGGGCTTTGGCGGTGGCTTTCGTCGTGGTGGAGGTGGAGGCGGGCGAGGACCTGGCGGTGCTGGACCTGGTGGCGGTGGCGGTGCTGGGCGGCCTGGTGGCGGAGGTTTGCGCACCAATCCTGCAGACTTCCTCGTTGGCAACCAAGATGGCATAAACCAGACGACCGCGTTTGGGATTAACTATACCGATCAGTGGGGCGAGCAGTGGGAAGTTGCCGGCAGCTACTTCTTCAATACGTCGGATAACAACAGCGATATTTTGCTGGATCGTGAGTATTTCCTCACCGACGTTGAAACCCAGCTGTACAACGAAACCAACCTCTCACGCAGCGACAACTTTAATCACCGTCTGAATGCCCGGCTTCGCTATACCATCGATGAGCGCAACAGCGTGATGATCCGGCCCAACCTGAGTTGGCAACGCAACGATGCTTCCAGTAATCTCGTTGGCATTAACTCGCTGGTTGAAACAGGATTGTTGAGCGCCAATACCAACAACTACACGGCAGACAATGCCGGCTATACCTCAAATACCAACATCCTCTACCAACATCGCTTCCCGAAGCAGCGCCGGACTATTTCATTGAGCGTGGGTGTAGGGTTTAATGACCGCTCGGGGGAAGCATCTTTGTTTTCGACCAACGAATTCTTTGATGCTGTGGATTCTCTGCTGGTGGTAGATCAGTTTACAGATACCGCACAAGATGGCCGAACGTTCTCTTCCAGCATAGCTTACACTGAGCCGGTTGGACAGGGCATGTTAATGTTTAACTATCGTCCGTCTGTTAGCCACAGTAATGCCGACCAGCGCACAAACCTGCTGGACCCAACAACAGGCACCTATAGCGTGCTGGATCCTGTGTTGTCCAATGTGTTCGAGAGCAAAACAGTTCGGCAACGTGCCGGTGTCAATTACATGATGCGTCGGCCAACTGGGATGATCACGTTTGGGGTAGATGTGCAAGACGAGCAGCTAACCGGAGAGCAAGTCTTTCCACAGACGTTCAGTGTCACGCGCAATTTTCAAAGCCTGTTACCACGTGCAATGTTTATGTATCGGCCGTCTCGCGCTGAAAACCTGCGGCTGTTTTACAGAACATCTACCAACACGCCATCCGTCACGCAACTGCAAAACGTGATTGACAATACAAACCCATTGCAGTTGTCGAGTGGGAATCCAGAGCTTGAGCAGAGTTATAGCCACTCGCTGGTTGCGCGCTATAACAAAACCAGCGCAGATAACGGACGCGTCTTTATGGGTTTTGCCAGCATGACGCAGACCAACAACAACATCGGTACGGAGTCATTTATTGCGCTCGCGGATACCATGATTGCCCCCGGTGTATTGCTGACTCAGGGGTCTCAATTTTCACGCCCGGTCAATGTTGATGGGTATTGGAATGTACGCTCCCTGTTCACGCTTGGGTTGCCTGCAGCCGGCATCAAGAGTAACGTGAATCTAAATGCTGGCTATACGTTTTCCAACACACCCGGCACCATCAACGGGATTGAAAACGTATCGCGTGTACAGACGCTTACGGGTGGCGCTGTAATCGGCAGTAACATCAGCGAACGCGTTGATTTTACGCTCACGTATTCGCTCAACTTTACGGATGTAAACAACACCGTTTATCCCGAGCTAGACGCCAACTATCTGTTTCATAGGGCAGGCGCGCGTATCAACCTGCTCTTCGGCAAAGGCTGGGTGTTTGACACCAACCTGAACCTGTTGCAATACGCCGGCCTGAGCGATTCATTTGACCAAAATAACCTCGTTTGGAATGCCGGCATCGGCTACAAATTCTTGCGTGGCAACGGGGGAGAAGTCAAACTACTCCTTGCAGACATACTGAACCAAAACCAGAGCCTGTCCCGTACGGTGAACGAGTTTTACATCGAGGACAACACCTCCAACGTACTCGAGCGCTACCTCATGTTGAACTTTACGTACAAATTAAGGCACTTCCGGGGGTAACCCGGCACAAGTAGGCGCGGCACAACGGCCCTGCAGGTCCATGCAAACAACGTATGGCCTGCAGGTGCCGATTTTTTTCGCAT
Organism: Bacteroidota bacterium; assembly: GCA_039111535.1. Classification (NCBI taxonomy): domain Bacteria; kingdom Pseudomonadati; phylum Bacteroidota; species Bacteroidota bacterium. The sequence continues at coordinate 24,782 of JBCCIM010000009.1, forward strand.
CGGTTGCCGTGTGCGGCGTAGGCTCAACTCCAAATCCTGTCCCACGAACGCGGCTCGTCCCACTCGGGTGTGGGGGCAAACAATTCTGCGCCTTCTCGCAGATGCTCTTTTACCACCTCGTCATTCAGTTCAACACCGAGCCCCGGTGATTCGGGTACTTTCACAAAGCCGTCTTTCACGATGGGCTTCTCAATATCCGTTACCAGGTCTTCCCACCAGTCGATGTCAACCGAATGGTGTTCGAGCGCGACAAAGTTTTGCGTGGCAGCTGCGCTGTGAACGGAACCCATAAATGAAACAGGTGACGCCGCGTGGTGCAAGGCCTGCGCGATGCCGGCTTCTTCTGCATAGTCACCAATTTTTTTGGTTTCAAGAATGCCGCCGGCGCTGTTCGGGTCGGGGTGCACCATGTCTATTGCTCGTGCGTCGATCAGAGGCTTGAAATGTTTGAGTAAGTAGATGTCTTCCCCGGTTATGGTTGGTGTGTTGATTGCATCTGTGATGTCTTTCCACATTTCCGTGTAATCCCAGGGCACCATATCCTCTAGCCAGGCCAGGCGATAAGGCTCTACTGCATTACCGAGCCGGATGGCTTCGTTGATGCCGAAGTGGCCGTAGTGATCAGAAGCAATTGGGATTTCATACCCCACGGCATCCCGAACAGCCGCCAGGAATTCCGTAATCCGCTCAAGGCCTTTGTCGGTAATCTGAATCCGGGTAAACGGATGGCGGGTCATGCCGTATGAGCCGCCGGTACGGCTCCATTGCTGGAGCTTGGGGTCCCAAAGGTTTTGTCCGACAAGCATGCCCGGCTCGTCTTTGATCATGTCGATCCCGAAGTCCATTTTCAGAAAAGTGAAGCCTTTGTCGACCCGGTCTTTCATGCGTTTGGCGAGGGCTTCGGGGGTCTTTTCTTTGGGGGTGTCAACGTACACCCGGACGTAGTCGCGATACTTGCCCCCAAGCAGTTGGTAGACGGGTACATTGTAGGCTTTGCCGGCCAGGTCCCACAACGCCATCTCAACAGCACAGACGCCGCCGGCCTGGCGAGACTGTCCGCCAAACTGCCGAATTTTCTTGAACAGTTTCTCTACATTACACGGATTTTCACCCAGAATGCGGCTCTTCAAAAAGAGGGCGTAGCGCGCATCAGCGCCGTCGCGCACATCACCATGCCCAACAAGGCCCTGGTTGGTGTAGATGCGAACGATTGGGGTACGGCCCATGACGTCCAGGCTTGCCACGCGCATGTCGGTGATTTTGAGGTCCGAGGGGCCAGAGAATCGGTTAACGTGCTGGGTGGAATGTGAAAGCTGGTCTTCAATGGGATGCGCAAGCAGGGCTGCCAGGCTCACGCCGCCGAGGCTGGCCTGTTTAAAAAAGGTCCGCCGGCTGTTGCCTGTTTTTTCAGGACTGGCTTTTTCCGAAGGATGGGGCGGCAGATTTTTGAAAGCGTCTAGTGTCTGTTTCATGGGGGCTGATGGTTTGGTGTCCGTTATTGCATGTCGACTGCTTTGGCTAATGCCTACCAGTTGCGTTCATCCAGCATTTCTTGAATGCGACTGCGGGGGACTGGCAGGTTGTCGATATTTATTTCGAGCCATGCATAAAAATCGCGTTCGATGGCTTCTGTCCACTTGGTGTCGATCTGGCCGGGTGTATACTTGCCTTCCCGCAACATCTGGTGACCAAAGCTGTCACGGAGCTTGACGAGTTCTGCAGTCTCTACAGCTTCTTGAGCAAACTGTGCAGGGATGAACAGCACACCGCCGCGCTTGGCCAGGACAACATCGCCCGGCAGCACAACTGCTTCCCCGATCCGAATGACGCCGTTGATGCCGCCAAGCATCATTTCCTGGATATAAGAGGGGTGCCAGTCGCGGACAAAAGCGTTGAAGCCTTCAATTTGTTCGAGCCCTTCGAGGTCGCGAAGGGAGCCGTCGAATACAACGCCAGTGCCACTGTTTGCAAAGATGGCATTGCCGAGGTTATCTCCAATGAGCGTGCCGGATGCTATTTTACCAAAAGCATCAGCCACGTAGACATCGCCTTGTTGTAGCATGTCGATGGGCCAGGAATTCGTGGCGCCAATTCTGCCTTCTGCGTGCCCTTGTTCGAGCCGGCGTTTGGCCAGAGCAGGACTGTTGGGCATGTATTGCACCGTGAGCGCTCGCCCGACAATGGTTTCGTGCTCGTGGATCATCTTCCAGTTGCCGGCAAACTGGTTGTGGTATCCATGCCGGCGAATGACGCCCCAGGCTTCTTCGATGGACACGTTTTTCATCCGTGCAAGGATATCATCAGAGACTTTTGGGCGGCCATCTTCCAGCCGCTCGCCTTCCCATTCTGCGGTAAGGAAAACTACCTCGTCATAGGAGAGTACCTGTGCGTGCGTGGGTGTAGCCGCACAAAGGAGCAAGAAGCCTGCTGCCAGGCATCCAGACAGTTTGAGTATTGACATGAGGGTGTTGGGGTTGGTGGAAAAAAGTGGGGTGCCAGCAGGGGCTGGCGAATTAAAATTCGGTTCGAAGCATGTCGCTGGTGTGCATCAGGGCACGCACCGTGTGGTAATTCCCTTTCCAAATTCCAGATTTCTGGCTATGAATACGCCCCGGCTCTTTGTCAATGCTTCCGCTGTACCAGCCTCCACGCTCGTGATCAATCAGGTATTCATTGATGAACGTCCACTGCTGCGCAAATTTATCGAAGTATGCTGCACCATCATCGGGGTACAGGGTGTGCATGAGGAGTAAAGCATTCAGGCCTTCTGCCTGCGCCCACCAGTTTTTGGTATCCCCGAGTACGGTTGCCTTGGTACTGTCTTTTAAATAGTAAACGTAGTCATAAAACCCACCGAGCGCGTCGTCCCAACCCACTTCAAGAGCATGGTCTACCATTGATTTACCTACTAGCATCGTGGATTCGTCGGGTATGCCGAGTGCATGCGCAGCTTCTTGCATCAGGAACGCAGTTTCCACATCATGGCCAACAGAAACATGGTCAAAATACAGGTTGGCTTTACGTGTCGCATCGGATGAATCCCGGTAGGAAACGGGGTGCCATTCTTTATCGAAGAACAATTGCAGGTATTTGTTATCGAGGACCATGGTATCTCGAATGAGAACCAGCATTTCTTCCAGACGGGCACGAACTGTTGGGTCGGGCCATACGTCATAGAGGGCCGTAAATGCTTCGAGCAGATGGATTGAACTGTTCTGGTCTTTAGGTGGTGTGCCGGCGTAGCCTTTGTGGCTGGCTTTGCCGGCGCGGGTCATGAACTGGTAGTATCCACCGTACACCGTGTCGTAGCTGTGTTGATCGAGCCATTGAAAGGCTCTTTTTGCAAAGTCCAATACCTCCGGGTCTCCTGATGCTTTTGCAAACGCAGACAGCGCATAGATACCAAAAGCATTACCATAGGCCCGCTTGTATCCGTTGTGTCCGTTTAAAATGGCGTTGCCTTGCTGGTCAACGAGCGTATAGAAACCACCGTGTTGCGCATCCCACATGTGGTCGCGCAGAAAATTATACCCATGGCGTGCAACACCGAGATAGAGCGAATCGGCAGGGTAGCGCATAAATGCTTGCGATGCAGTCCAGACATGCCGGGCCTGGGTTACAATCATTTTCGGCTGGTCTTGCATCAACTGCCAATCCGCATCAAAATTGGAATGGTACCCTCCATTCACAGGATCTACTACCAGGGGGTACCATGTGGCAAGCAGGGTTTGCTCCTGGTTTGCAATGGCATCAGCAAGGCCGGCAAGCTTTTCTGGAGAAATTGGATAGCCGGATGCTTGTTGGGTATCAGTTGGGCTGGATGCTGGTTCTGCAGTGCACGCAATGCACAACAAAACGCATAGCAAGAACAGGAAGCGGGGGGCCTGTCTCATGAAAGCCTGTTGTAAAGTTCGGGGATGCGAGGAATGAACTACAAGCTAAGTAGAATTGATGTCCGAAAAAAGGGCCTTCCTGGGAGGGTGCTGCTATAGTCTATGCTTTGGGTTTTTCCAGAAAAGTTTTAAGGGCCAGTTCTACTTCTGCTATTCGGATGGGCTTGGCAAGATAATCATCCATGCCGGCATCGAGGCACTTGTTACGATCTTCCTCCATTGCATTGGCCGTTAATGCGATGATATAAGGCTGATGGCTGGTTGCACGCTGCCTGATTTGCCTTGTAGCTTCTAGCCCATCCATCTCGGGCATCATCATGTCCATCAATACAATATCGTAAGGAATTTGAGTCAGGGCCTGCAACGTCTCAAGTCCATTAGCCGCAACATCAACATGACATCCTATGCGTTTCAGCATCCGCAGGGCAACTTTTTGGTTGATCACATTATCTTCAGCAAGCAATATGCGGAGCGTAGAGAAATCCGTTTGGGCAGATAGTATTTGGGGCTGTGTGGTGGTTGGGTAAGTATTTTCGCCATTGCCGAGTAATTTGGCGAGCACGCGCTGGAGTTGGTCGTGTTTTGCCGGTTTGGTGAGCCAGTGGTCAATTAAGTCGGTCGTGTTGGCCTGACGCTCCCCGATGGAACTGAGCATAACGAGGGGCATGTTGTCCACCATGCCATGATGAGACAACGTCTTGGCAAGTGAGAGGCCATCCATTTGAGGCATCTGGTAATCTAGCAGCGCAATGTCAAACTGATGTCCGCTGTTAATCAGGCCCAGGGCTTCTGCACCTGAGGCTACGGCAGTAGGCTGCATTTGCCACGATGTTGTCATGGCAGAGAGGATGGTTCTGTTTGTTGCGTTGTCGTCAACGATTAGCGCTGTTTTTCCGTTGAGGATGGACGTGTCATTTTTTGGCGCATCGGCTATTGCTTCTGCAGTTATGGTTAGGTAGAAAATAGAACCGCTGCCAGCAGTACTTTCAACCCGTAAGCCACCGCCGAGTAAATTGGCAAGCTGCAAACTAATGGCAAGACCAAGGCCCGTACCCCCGTATTTCCTGGTAGTAGAGGCATCAACCTGGCTGAATGCATCAAAAAGGCTATCCACTCGATCAGCCGGAATGCCTATGCCGGTGTCTTTTACTGCAAATTCTACCTGGTACAGGTTTTTGTCTGGCGCCGATTCATCCTGGTCGGGCTTTGCACTGACCGAGACCAGGATCTCTCCTTCGTCCGTAAATTTTACGGCATTGGATAACAGATTGACCAGAATTTGTCTGAGCCTGGTGATATCGCTGTTGATAACCGGGTGTACAGTAGCATCGATGTAATACAACAATTCCAACCCTTTGGCTGATGCGGACGGCGCTACAAGATCCAGTGCTTCGGAAACGCAGGTGTGCAGGTCAAACGGGTGTGATTCCAGGACCAGTTTGCCGGCCTCAATTTTTGAAAAATCGAGAATGTCGTTGATGATAGTCAGCAAGGACTCACCACTGGCCCGGATGATATCGACAAATCCACGTTGATCTTCTGTAAGATTGCTATCTAGCAGAAGAGAAGTCATGCCAATTACGCCATTCATTGGTGTGCGAATCTCATGGCTCATATTGGCCAGGAACTGGCTCTTGGTTAAATCAGCTTTAACAAGTTGGGTATTGGTGTCTTCCAATTCTGAAATAAGCTGTGTGAGCCGGGTACGGTGGCGTTGCAGTTCGTCTGCCTGGTCTTTGTGCTGGGTTATGTCTTCAAATGTGCCGAGGATGCCGATGATATTCCCTGCTTGATCCTTGAGGGGGATTTTGTTTGTGACCAACCAGGCTTTACGGCCGTCTGCCTGTAATTGTGGTTCAATTATTTCGTATTCGGGTTTGCCGGAATCCATAACGCGTTTGTCATGTGCGCGATACGACTCCGTTTCTTCCCGCGTCCATGGTAAATCGTAGTCGGTTTTGCCAACAATTTCTTCGGGGGATGAGAGGCCGGCCACTTCTGCAAAGTTTTGGTTGCACCCAAAATAAACCGATTGCCTGTCTTTCCAGAAAATGTAATGGGGTAACTTGGAAACCACCTGCGCTAGATGGTGCATGGCGCTTACCATAACTGGCCCGCCAACTTCTGAACTGGCGGGTTGTGCCGCGCTTGGTACAGTTTCGTTGCTCACGATTTTGTGCTTTCGATTAGAGGTTATCTGTTTAATCGTCCGGGCAGACATTTAATTAACCAGATACGAAATAGCGCAAGAAGTGGGTCGAGGGACAAGGCGTAGGGGCTTACTTTGAGATGTTCTTTAACATTCATTCGCTACGTCATGACAAATTTCCGTATTGCGGGTTTGCCCGCTGCACAATTTGAACACTTGCACCAACTTTCAAACACTGCCCTTGCTAAAATCAACGCACAAAGATGCGTGGTAGAAGAGAAGCCCGGCTACCCGTGCCGGGTGAGCCTGATAGATGCCGAGATTGGAGAGACCGTTTACCTATTGCCATACTGCCATCAACCAGATAGCTCTCCATATCAGGCTGTGGGACCCATCTTTGTGAGAGCAAATGCAGTAACCACCCAGTTGCAAGAAAACGAAATCCCATTGATGCTCAGGCATCGAACATTGTCTCTTCGCGGGTACGATTCAGGAGATATGATGATTGAAACCCGCATAGCCAATGGAGAAAAACTTGAGATGGTATTGGACGAGCTATTTCAATGCGCCGCAGTTGATTATGTCCATATCCACAATGCAGGTCCAGGCTGCTTCAATTGCCGCGTGGATCGGGTGGTTGTACAACCGTCAGGTAACAGAAGATTATGAGACAAACGCCATGGCTTCCGCCATCAATGTTTGCCATAATTGTTCATCGCGATCGGCGACCTGTATCCATTCTTTGAATGCGCGCCCATTTGGTGCAAAGGCGAGGCCGGCACCTGCCTCAATAAGCGATGTTACCCGCGTTTTGGGGAGTTTTACCACCAGATTGCCAGATTGTGGAATCACAGATGCAAAGAAATTGCCATCGGATCGGAGGCATGGGTATCCCATCATTGTGTTTTTTGTCACGCCGGTTTCTTCTAGCAAAGAAGCTGCAAGATCCCAGAAGAGCGCCTGTTTGTCGTCAGTCATCATGCTAGGTAAGTTTAGATTCTCTGTGGATGAAGCCAAGCAGCACGCCAAAAATAAGGAACTGGACGAGGCTTGCTGAAGCTTCTACGCATATCCAGGTACCAACGGATGGTACTGCATATTTGGCCGGTTCTACAAAGGCAATGTAGGCACCAAGAAACGCACCCATGAGTAATGAAAACAGCAATGCGTTGCGTTTTACCGGGCCACGCCATTTGATAGCGGGGAAGAGGAGACCCAATATGATTCCCTGGAGAATCATAACGGATAGCCCCAATGGCATAATGGGTTCAGGGCGCATAAAAGAAACGCTACTGTAATGCGCGGTGTTTAGAAAGAAATGCGACCCTGCCTGCACGGTAAAAGAAGCAAGCATAAATGCCAGTACAGTAAGGCCTATGGATTTAAACGTAAGGGGCCTTGATGTTGAAACCAGTGTAGTTGCCATGGGTATTTGATTTAACTTCGTATTGCCAAGTTAAAGATATGTATTTAACTTGCTTTTGCCAAGTTAAAATTGTGTATTGAAAAAAATCAAACACGGTTATGGAAGTCCGTTCACACTGCCCAACCAATTTTGCGCTAGAGCACTTTGGAGACAAATGGTCGCTACTCATCATTCGTGACCTGATGTTCAAAGGCAAGCGTCACTACAATGAGTTTTTGCAAGCAGAAGAGCAGGTGTCAACAAGCGTATTAGGAAACCGGCTCCGTAGCCTGCAAGATGCTGGCCTGATAACCCGTTCAGCGGATACTGTGAAGAAGTCGCGGATCAGGTACAGCCTGACCATGAAAGGTATCGATCTGTTGCCGCTGATGGTAGACATGATTGTATGGAGTGGGCAATACGACGCCGCGACAGCAGCGCCGGCTGCATTTCTAGAGGAAGCCACCCAAAACCGCGATGCCATGCTGCATACCCTGCGTGCAGCACTGATAACGTCACACATTGTCTCATGACGCGTCTGGTGTAAGGGTGCGACGTAACAAAAACAGGACGAGGAAAGAGCCTGCCAGCAGGAGGACAGAGAGGGTAAGGGCCATGCTGGTGTCCAGTTCAAAGCCAAGGTAAATGGCGAGGGGCATGGTTTGCGTACGACCCTGCAAATTGCCGGCAAAAATGATGGTTGCGCCAAACTCGCCCAGCGCACGCGCCCAGGTAAGCGCCGCGCCACCCAGCAAGGCGGGGCCCGTAACAGGTAAAGTGACATACCGCATAACATCTCGGGTTTGGGCGCCATCCAAAATAGCCGCCTCTTCCAGATCGCGGTCCATTCGGTTGAAGCCAATAATGGCGGCACGTACATAAAGCGGCGCAGCCACAAAAACCTGGGCCATTACCACGGCAAGCTGGGTAAACGGAATTTGCACACCCAGGTATTGTCCGATCAGTCCATTTCGCCCAAATGCCATGAGCAATGCAACCCCGGCTACGGCCGGCGGCAAAACCATGGGCAGGTCCACAAGCGTATCAACAAGACGTTTAAAGGGAAACGTTCTGTGTGCCAGCAAGAAGGCCAGGGGCGTACCCAATGTTACGGTGACAAGCAGCGAAAGAAAGCTGGTTTTAAGGCTTAACCAAAGGGCCTGATAAACTTGAGGTTGCAGCAGATTCTGTATTAATGTATCCAGATTTGTTTGGAGCAGCAGGGCGACCAAAGGGATTGCGAGGAAAATGAGGAGGGGGATTCCCATGATCCACCACGAAAGTCCAATGCGAAGGGGGGAGGAGCCTGTCATGTCACTCCTCTTCGGGCGCTTTGAATCCGTGGCGTTTGAGAATGGCCTGCCCATCAGGTGCCTGCACAAATGCTACAAATACCCGCGCGAGGCTGTCCATTGGGCTATTGTGTAGCGGTGCAATGGGGTACATGGCGGTAGCATTCAGGGAGTCTGGGATGTAGAGTGGTGTGACTGCTGATGTTTTTGAGAGATCGCTTTCATAAACAACGCCGGCGTCAGCTTCAGCCAGTTGTACCTTTGTAAGTACGGCGCGCACACTTTGCTCGAAAGACACCACATTGGCAAGCACCAGCTTACTGTAATCCGGGTGTAGCGAGGCGGCTTGCGTGAGGAATTTGCGGGTATACTGCCCTGCCGGCACCACGGCGTCAGCGATAACCAATTGCAATCCGCTTCTCGAAAGGTCAGCAAGTGTGTAAATCCGGGATGGGTTACGGGTTGGTACAACAACAACGAGGTGGTTTCGGGCAAAGGTAGTTGGCGCCTCCGCTTGAATTCGTCCACTTGTGATGGCACGTTGCATTTGCCCGTGGTTGGCGCTTGCAAATACGTCTGCTGGTGCACCCTGGCTTATTTGTGCTGCGAGTTGTTGGGAGCCGGCAAAGTTGAGCACAACCTCCAGTCCGGGATGCTGGCCCTCAAATGCCCGTGCAATTTCACTAAATGCATCAGCAAGAGAAGCTGCGGCAAACACGTTTAAAGATTGCCGGGGTGTTTGGTTTGTGGGCTGGCTTTCACCGCGCAGCACACACCCGGCCCATAACAGCATGCACAATACTGAAATGGTCATCAGAGGGAATATGCCTTGGGGGTGCAACTTCATGAATGGGCGGGATTTATGCTGGCTGCAGAGACCAACTCCTCACGACATGCGTCGATCCATAAAAGCATGGCTTCAATCTGTCCAGTCCGGTATTTGTGCACCAACCGTTGATACGGTTGTGCGGCATCTCGTGCAGCGTGTGTGCATTCTTGTAACCAACGGTTGCATGTCTTTTGTTGCATGTTTAGCAGGGTGCTCACGCCTTGCGCGCCCTGTTTTTGGGCAAAGAAGAGCTTGACAAGCAGGTCTAGTCTGAATTGCCGGCCGCGCTGTACAGGCGCTTTTAGCCAGTCTTCGAAAGCAGCACGTCCCGCGTCAGTTAGCTGGTACATTTTTCGTGGGGGGCGGCCCGGCTCAGCTTCCCCTTTGAAGGAAGTGAGCAAGCCATGAGATGCCAGACGCGCAAGTAAAGCGTAGAATTGGCTTTGCTTCATCCGCCAAACCAGCCACAGGTCGCTTGTCTGGGTTAGTTCTTTGTACATGGCATAACCGTGGCGTGGGCCATCAAGGAGGAAGCCCAGCAGCGCAATTTCGTTTGAAGCAACGGGAGTTGGTGATCTATTCATGACATGCATACTCAGTGTTTGAGTATGCAGAAGGTACACTGTGAATGGAGCAGAGTCAATGTGTTTTTGTCTATCTGTAATCTTGCCTGCAATTGCGTTATGGCTGGTGTGTAAACGGACCTGTTTTTGCCGTGGCCAAATGCCGGCGGTATTTGGTTGGGATTTCGGGAAAAGATGTACTTCGAGGTGCCATAAACCTGAAACGTTCGCCGCTTTAGCAAGTACCAACGCCCCCTTTTATTTTTTCGCAATTCCATCCAGGTATTCCAGCATTCAGGTAGCATGAGCAGGCTGATTTACGGCATCGATTTCGGAACGTCCAATTCAGTTATTGAGGTATATGATAGTGCAACCGGCAAGGTGGTCTCGGAAGATGGCCTCGAGAAATCGATAGAAAGCGCCATCTTTTTCCCTTACGGTGATCGGGAGCGTTACTTTCTGGGTAAACAGGCGATCCATCAGTACGTGGCTTCAGGGATGCAGGGCCGGCTTATCAAATCTATTAAATCAGCTTTGCCAGAGCCCTCCCTTGGGACCCTTTCGATTTATGGCAAGAAAGTCAAAATCGAACTGTTGGTCTCGTATTTCCTGTCTCATTTGAAAGCAACATGCGACGCCCACTTTGAAGAAGACGTAAAACAGGTAGTACTTGGCCGGCCAAGCGTTTTTTCACCTGATACTGCAAAAGACGCGCTTGCTGTTAAGCGCCTGACTGCTGCCGCCAAACTTGCCGGCTTTGAAGAGGTGCGCATCTTGCGTGAGCCCATCGCAGCTGCCATTCATTATGAGCAAGCGCTTCAATCCCCCAAAACCGTATTTGTAGGCGATCTAGGTGGGGGTACATCTGACTTCTGCATCATGCAGTTGCGGCCCGATGCAGGCGCCACTACGGATCGCCAGGAAGACATCATTGCGACGTCAGGCATCAAGGTAGGGGGAGACGATTTTGATGCTGAAATTATGTGGCACAAACTCGTGCCGTACTTCGGGCTCGATGCTGAATATGAGTCGTTTGGCAAGTGGTTACCCGTGCCCATCCATATTTTCAAAACCATCTGCTCATGGGAAAAGCTGTCGCTGTTGCGCAGTGTGGACATGCAGCAGTCGTTGAAGAAATTCCATTTCTATTCGAACGAAAAAGAAAAGCTGGCCCGTTTGTTAACGCTGATCAACAAGAACCTGGGCTTTGCCATTATTAAAGAAGTTGAGAAAGCGAAAATTGGACTTGGTGGGGCTGAAGAGCAGTTTATCTCTTATGCAAAAGAGAACATCACAATAGAGACGCTGCTGATGAGAGAGGAGACGCCTGAAATTCTTGAAAAGCAGGTGCGCAATATTGAAACTTCAGTTGAAAAGTTACTTAAAGAAAATGGACTGTCGCCGGCAGATATTGATGTAGTATTTCTGACAGGAGGGAGTTCGCTGGTACATCCTGTTGCCGCTTTGTTTGATCGCATTTTTGGGGCTGAGAAAATTCAAGGCGGCAATGCCTTCAAGAGCATTGCTCACGGGCTCGCAGCATCTGCCAGTTATTTGTTTTCTGCGCCCGCTGTCTCGTATACTGATGGGTAGCAGGTTGCATCGCTGCCAAAGACATCCGTTGTGATGTTTATGGGCAAAACGCTCAAGGTCTTGCCGGCAAGGTATTTTTCGGCAAGGTGTTAAGCGGTTGCAGCTGTTGGCGTACCCACAAACACGTTGTAATCCACCAGGTACATGATCGATCAGGATCGTTTTCAGAAAGGATTTCTCATCCTTTTGCTTGTTGCCATTTCTATAGCTTTTTTTGCGCTCATCAGCGGGTTCATGATTTCCCTGTTGCTTGCGGCAATATTCAGTGGCGTAGTTTATCCCTTGTTTAAGCGCCTCGATAAACTTTTTAAAGGCCGCCGTGGGCTTGCATCAGGATTGACCTTGCTGTTTGTAATTGTTGTGGTGCTTGTGCCCCTGGCGGTATTGGGGAGCATCGTGGCGGCAGAAGCCCTCGAAGTGAGCCAGGTAGTGCGGCCCTGGGTTGAAGACCGGCTCCAGCAACGGTCTGAGATAGACGCCTGGCTTGAGCAATTGCCTTTCATCGAGTATATCAGGCCGTATCAAGACCAGATCATGGTCAAGCTGGGCGAGTTTGCCGGCAACATCGGAAATTTCCTTTTTAACGGATTGGCCGCTGCAACATCGGGTACAGCTACGTTCTTTTTCCAGTTCTTTATCATGCTGTATGCCATGTTTTTCTTCCTGCTAAATGGACAGCAAACCTTGAAGAAAATCATGTACTTCATGCCGCTTTCTTCGGAAGATGAAGGTTTGATGCTGGAGCGCTTTGTTTCAGTCACCCGGGCGACCATTAAAGGGACACTGGTAATAGGTGCCATTCAAGGGGGACTTGCGGGGCTTGGTTTTGGTGTAGCCGGCATTCCGAGTGCGACGTTTTGGGGCACCATCATGGCAGTACTCTCCATTGTACCGGCCCTCGGGACCGCCATTGTTTGGATTCCAGGTGTGATCTATCTGTTTGCCATTGGCAATGCCGGTGCTGCAATCGGACTCGGGATCTGGTGTGCCCTCGTTGTTGGCAGTGCAGACAATTTCCTCCGGCCGTGGCTGGTTGGCAAAGACACCAAAATGTCCGACTTGATGGTGTTGCTTGGCACCCTCGGCGGTATTGTGCTTTTTGGCATTGTTGGCGTGATTATCGGACCCATCATCGCAGCGCTCTTTGTTACGATATGGGATATCTACGGTGTCGCTTTCAAAGACGTGTTACCTCCTGTAACCGGATTTGATGAAGAAGAAGAATTTAGTGCGGTAATTGCACCCGAGATAGATGAGCCTGAAAGTGAAGAGGCGCCGGCTACCCCAGACGATACCGATGCTGATGAGGAGGCATAAAATGGTGTGTACAAGGATAGGGTTTGTGCTGGTGGTTGCTATGTTTGTTCTTGCACATGGATGTAGCGACGATACTTCGCACGTTGTCCCCGAAGTGCAGGCGGCACTCGATGCCTTCCATACCGCTGATACGTCTATGCATGCGCAAGGGGTAATCGATTTGCTCTGGCCAGAATACACGATGTTTGCTGATGGCGCGCGCGTAGGTTATGAGGATGTTGTCGATGGATCAAAAGCGTTTATGGGGAGCCTTACGTTTTTTCAAACCACATGGTCTGATATCCAGATTATACCCCTTGCGCCTGACCTGGCAATATCTTCTTTTGTGTTTAGAGATTCGATTCTCAAGCAAGATGGTACGTTGCTTCAATCGAAAGGCCCCAATTCGTTTGTATGGCAAAAGCGGGCAGGAGAGTGGCGGGTATTGTACGGTGATGCCGATCACTATCCCATTGATCAATAAGCTGTATTGGACTGCATAGAATTCAGAGCCTTGCGCGGGGGGCGACGATTTTAGTATACAAGAGAAATAACGCCGCTTGCTTTTCCTCCATCCCTCTCACAAGCGGACCCGCACGTGCAAGGCCAAGAGGTTTGTATTATGGCAGATACCATGTCGATCAAGCGTACCATTGCAAAAGCCGACTTGATGCAGGCTATCGATGGTGATGGAGAGTTTTCTGTACTTGCAGAAGGTAACGCGTTTGCAGTAATCAGGTGGACCAATGGGCAAGAGAACGCAGTGTTTAACCTGGTCCAGGGAGAAATCACCGTTGGTACACCGACACCAGGCGCAATGGCTAAAATGAATCAGTTGGCTGCCCACTTTGGCGCAGATATCATTGGCGCAGAAGAAAACTTACCTGTTGGAAGCCGGTCCGATGGTGAAGATGGAGCTGATGGATTTATGCGCCTGGCATGGCCTCTAGTAGTTGTGACATTGGTTATGCTTTTAATCTGGCGCTGGTAAGCCTATTGCTCCAGTTTGCGCACCCAGATATTTCTGAATCGTACCTTGGAACGGTGATTCTGCAGCATGATGGGGAGTTGGTCTGCGTGTGGCGTATAGCCGCTGTTTCCTTTGGTTGGTCCTTTCAGGGATACCTGGTCTTGAATGAGGATGCCATTGTGAAATACGGTCAGGTATGCCGGTGACTCAAGGGCACCCGAAGCAGTAAACCTAGGGCGACGGAAGACAATGTCGAACGATTGCCACGCACCCGGTGGTCGTGATGCATTCACCAAAGGTGGGTATTGGCTGTACACTGCGCCGGCCTGGCCATCGGGGTGCGTTTCATTACTATAGGAATCCAGGATCTGGATTTCATAAAGGCCCATCAGTTTGATACCGCTGTTTCCTTTATGTTGCCCCCGTCCAATTCCACGCGCTGGTGTTGCCCATTCTGCGTGTAATTGTATGTCCCCAAACGCAGCCTTAGAGTAAAGGGACCCGGTCCATCTCCGCACTTCCATGTAATCCTCCTTCAACCGCCACCGCGCCTCCTTGCCATTTTTCTGTTGCCAGGCTTCGAGGGATGTACCATCAAACAAAACCAGCGCATCTTCCGGGATGGGGCTAAAAGAAGGTAGCGGTGCCGCTTCTACTTTGTCTGGTACGTGGAGCGCACCCGATTGGCCCCCGCATCCGCTGGCAGCGTATAGCATCGCACTGCCCACAAGCAGGGTAAGGGCACAGTGTAAAATGCTTCTTTGCCCTGAAACGGCCGTTATTTGGGAACTACTGTTTGAATACATGTGTAAAATATGTACATTAAGGCTACTCAACGGGATTGCGGAGCCGTATAACGCCGGCTGATGGCAGCTAGCATACGATACGCAAATCATCCGTTAGTTTCCCGTTAAGGGGGTATGATGTTAGCGCGCTGCGCGTTAATTTGCCTACCTTCAAAAGCGATACACCGAGCAGGATATCGCAATGCTTAGCAATATATATTGGATAAAAGAACAGGCATATGGTAGATCCGAGTGAAGCACTTCTCGAATGGTTTAATCTGATCAATGAGGACCATCAGGAAGAAATTGCAATTCTGGTGTTGACACGCCTCCCTTACATGGACTACAAGCCCAATGAGGGCGAAGCGATCAGCGATTTTCAGATCTGGTTGCAAGAAGAGACAAAGCCAGACTTGATTGTGGGGCAGGTGCTTATTGCGCGTACCTTCATCGATTACCTCATGGAGGATCGGGGCAATCCGCTGTCCTGGAATTTCCCGATGGATATGTTTTTGCGCGTGTTGAACGACGACGAAGAAGAGGAGTCCGCCAAAAACTTTGCACGCGACAACCTCATGGTATTACCGAAGCATAAAAATGCATGGCTTGAAACATCATCAAGCTGGAAAAAGCTCGTGCGTAATGTGCTTTCTAACAAGCTCCTGCGCGATTGGGAGCGCATGAACCTGATGAAGGACAGTATTTGAGGGCTGCCTTTGGGATATGGCCGTTCTGCGGGTTTTACAAACTTCTGCCCCGGCCATTCTCAGTATTCAGTCAATGCAATCCGCGCTTAGTAGCGCAATGGCCGGTTGTTGTCGAAGTCGTATAACGTGAGCCGGCGTACATCATAGTAAGCAGACCAAAATTGACGCAGCGTACCGATATAAGATCGGTTTGCTGCGTCTTTTGCATTTTGGGCATTGAAGAGGTCGGTAATGTCGATATTTCCAACAAGGTAGCGATTCCGCGCAACCTCAAATCGGCGCGCCGCAATGGTATCTGCCTGTGCAGCGATTCGTACCTGCTGTTCGAGCAACTCTAACTGCAGCACCTGGAAATAGACCACCTGATCCAGTTCTTCTTCGCGAAGCGCGCGGTTCACGGCAGCGCGCTCCTGGTTTGCAACGGCGGCTTTGACCCGCGCCCGGTTGCCTCCCCATTCAAAAATGGGTAGTGAAAGCGTGACTCCAAACTGCTGTCTATCCAGCGGATTGTCGTACACTGTGTCAAAATCACCGCTGCTCTGGTTAAGGCCATAGCTGGCCGTCATGTTGATGCCAAACTGACTGCGCCGTGATTGCTCAACAGCCCGATCAGCAAGCAAGGAGTTAATCACCAAATCCAGGTATTCCGGTCGGTTTGTTCGAGCGTATTGTATGGCTACATCAGGATCAATATCGACCGCAGGGATTGAGGCCGGCGGAATAACCTGGAAATCTTCGTCGTACGGCAACCCAAGTGCTATTTTTAGATCCTGCAACGCGCGCATATGATTGATCTCCGCGTTCGAAAGATCTGTTTGCGCATTGATCAACTGTAATTCGGTTTGTAGCAATTCATTTTCAGCTATTTTGCCGATGTCGTATCGACCTTGCGCTAGCGTGAAAATGGTGTCGTTTACGGCGACGTTGAAGGATGCAATCTTGATACTCTGCTCAGCATCATAAACAGCAAAGAACAGGTTGCTGATTTCGGTAGCAAGTTGTGCCAAATCTTCGAGGTAGGCCCGTGTGTCTGATTCGTATTGCATCGGGGTTACTTTACGCTCCCATTTCATCGGATTGAACTGGAAGAGCGGTTGCGAAAGTGACAGCAACAGGGGCGAAGATTGCCATTGGGTGAAGCCTCCTGCGCCGGATTGCAGAATGCGAGAAATCCCTGATGAAACCGAGAAGGTGCCACCCGTAAATGCAATCGGTTGTTGCACAGACATGTTCACAGAAGAGAACGTGCGCCGCTGGGATACAAACCGCAGAGAGCCGTCGTCTTGCTCAATGCTGTTCAGCGAGCGGATGAATCCTGGCGCATTTGCAAAAAGGTTGATGGCCGGCCTGTAGCCCGACTGAAATGCACGGTATTCCCATCCCGCTTCATCCAGGTCAAGCTTGGCCATTTGTGCTGTTGGTCCTTGCTCAATGGCGCGCGAGAT
The DNA here is from genome assembly GCA_039111535.1 of Bacteroidota bacterium. Taxonomy (NCBI): domain Bacteria; kingdom Pseudomonadati; phylum Bacteroidota; species Bacteroidota bacterium. The sequence continues at coordinate 41,709 of JBCCIM010000009.1, forward strand.
CGCATCATCGAGGGTCAGCTGTAAAACTGATTGTCCGGTTACCGGCCGGGCCAATACAACGAGCAAAGCCAGGCAGAGGAAACGAAAAAGCATCATAAAATCTGTTTGTAAAGATGGGGAATACCGGGAGAATTACTCGTGGCGCAAGGCTTCAACAGGGTTTTTCTCAGATGCCCTTTTGGCTGGCAGGATGCCAAACACAAGGCCGATGGTCACCGAGACAAGAAAGGCTAGCGCAACGGAGCCCAAAGAGACGATGGTGCTGATGCCCGTGAAGCTTTCAATGAGGCCACTGATGGCCATGCCGAGCAAAATGCCAAACACCCCGCCTGAGAAACTCAACGTCATGGCTTCAATGACAAACTGGTAGCTGATATCTTGCTTGGTTGCACCTACAGCCCTGCGCACCCCAATTTCGCGAATACGCTCCATGACAGAGGCCAGCATAATGTTCATAATGCCTATGCCGCCTACAATCAAAGAGATAGATGCGATGGCAGCCAGCACAATATTGAACAGGTCCTGCGTTTGTTGCTCTTGCTGCAGGAGTACCTCGGGAATGATCACCTCATAGTCGACTACGCCGTAGTGCCGGCGTTCGAGCATCCGACTCACTACATCAGCTACCGGTTTTACATACTCAGATTGTTCAACCCGGACCACGAGCCTATCCAACTGGTGATGACTTTCGTCAGATTCACGGCCGCGCCGGCGATCCGACTCACCTTCCTGGATATCCTGTTTGGTGAGTAACGCGCGGTTTTCATAACGCAAAAATTGCGTGGTAATGGGGGTGTAGATATCGAGGTCGTAGTTCCGAATCCCCAGTCGCTCGATATTCTCTGCGGCAATGTTGCGTTCTTTTAGTACCCCTATGACCGTAAGCCAAAGCCGGCCGCACTTGATCCGGTTACCGATTGCCTCTTCTTTGGTGAAGAACTTTGTTTTGACATCCTGGCCGATAATAGCAACGGGTGCTGAAGAGGCGAAGTGTTCTTCCGAGAAATAACTGCCTTCTGCGAGTTCAAAACCGGCGGTTTCGAAAAATGCCTGTCCAACCCCCACCAGTTTTGTGCTACGTCTCAAGCCGGCCCGTAAGGCAGTGGTCTCCGTAATCACTTCGGGGCTGACGCTTTCCACTCCCGGAATTAACCGGGCAATGCTTTCTGCGTCGGCCACCGTGAGTCCGGGAGAAAAAGGCTGCTTCTCTTCGAGGTTGCTCTCTTCTTCATCTACCGCACCTTCTTCCTGCTTTTCAATCGGCTGGATGATTATGTTGTTGGCACCGAGCAACTTGATCTGGCCAAGGATCTCTTCCTGGGCGCCAGACCCGATGGCCAGCATTGAGATAACTGAGGCAACCCCAAAGATAATCCCAAGGGAGGTGAGGAGGGCGCGTAGCTTGTTGAACGTAATCGATTCAACCGCTATTACGAAGTTGTACGCTAGTTTTTCAAACATGGGTGGCGTGGATGAAGCTTGTTACTGATTTTCGGTGATGGCTTCCTGCATGGGGTTGTCGAGGCTGACGAGTGGCAAGTCGTCAATCTCGTTGGGCATGGACAGGTACACCTGATCATCAGTAGTCAGGCCTTGCTCGATAACCACCTGGTTGTCATTTAGCAGTCCGAGTTGTACCTCTTTACGTTTGATTTTACCCCGATCTTCTGCGTACACGAAGGTGAGGGAATCAGACGCATGGATACATTCCAAGGGCAAGAACATGACTTCATCCAGTTCAGCAACAACGATGGTGTTGCTTGTGGTCATGGCCGGCCGGAGCGTGCTGTCCGATTCATTGATTTGAATCGAGACCTGGAAAACTTTGGCATCTGAATTTGGCCGCTGTTCACCTATGTTGGCAACGCTGGTGATTTTCCCGGTCAGCGTTTTATCAGCGTCGGCATCAAGGCCGACGTTAACAGACTGACCAGCTTTGACTTTCTGGATATCTACTTCGTTGACATACGTGATAGACTCCATCACTGAAAGATCAGGGAGCTCCGCTACTACCGGGTCCCAGGAATTGACCGTACCGCCAACAGTAGTTTTGTTGCCCCGCCAGTCCCGCTTGTAAATCAACATGCCATTTTCTGGCGCCAGGATAGTAAACTCGTTTGCAATGGCACGCATGTCATTGAAGGCATTCCGCGACTTGGAGCGTTCAGCCTGAACTTCCTGCATTTTGGCACGGGCCTGATCAACCTGGGTTACGTAGTTTTTTGAAGCCTGGCTAAACGTTCTTTGTGCTTTTTCAAAATTGATTTCTTCCTGCCGCTGCACCGTTGGGGGTTCATAGGCTGCCTGCTCTTTCCGAAGCTCTGCCTCTTCCATTGCATAGCGCATGTTGACCAACTCATCCCTGGCTTTACTCAGGGTAAGTGCCGTGTCGAGCGCGGTTTGTGTGTATTGAGATTCCGCTTTTTGCAAATCGATCTGCGCAGTCTGGATTTTACTGTTCAGTTCAGATTTGTCCAGCTCAGCAACAAAGTCTCCTTTCTTTACAACTTTGCCCTCCGGGATAAGCTGCAGGATTTTCATCTGGTAGATTTGCGCCTGGCGTGCACGGCTGGGACCGTAGATTTCGATTGAGTTCTTGGCCTTTAATTCTCCCGTTGCTGTTACAGTGACCTGAAAGGGGCCAATTTCGGGCTGCACCATCAAAACGGCAGCTTCCTCAGCGGGTTCATTAAAGAAAAACATGGCACTGGCGACAAGGGCAAGCACAATAGCGCCGCCGATAATCCAGGGTCTTTTCATGATATGGGGTGTGGCTTCAGGGTGTGGTTTATCCGCCTGTTTCGAAAACGGATCTAATAGAACAGACGCAACAACATGGAGAATGTCGCCGGCCATTTTGTAATTTCTACAAGTACTAAAAGCAGCGCTACGGCTCTGGTATCAAAAAAGATGCATTTGAAGAAAGGGCCTTCAAAAAGACTTTACGATTGAGCTGTACTCTGCTTACAGACGCTTGTTAGGAATTGTTGCAGTTGGTGTGGTAGCATTTGGTGTAATGGCAACATATATCAAGAATCCATTAACTTGCGGTTGGTCTCACCAGTTAAGACTACATTCCGATCTTTCCACCTTTACTATGCTCCCGCTTATGCGCCTCAATATTTTCAGAACGATGCACAGGTCTCTTTTCGTATGGCCGGCTTTGTGCTGTTTAATCTTTTTTATGATGACAGTAAACAAAAGCACAGCACAGCCGGCATCAGATGCACCCCTCAAAATTGCAATTGTTGGTGTGGTACACGGCCACGTACACGGCTTTCTGCGGGATGCCATGCAGCGCTCGGATATTGAGGTGGTTGGTGTTTATGATGCAGATGCTGCCCTTGTGAAAAAATACGGAGACCTTTATAACGTCCCTACAAACCTTCGGTACACAAACCTCGAAAAACTACTCGAAGAAGGAAAGCCGGCAGCCTTGACGCTTTTTACCAACACGTTCGACCATACAGAAATTGTTGAGATGGCTGCACCGCTGGGGATTCATGTGATGATGGAAAAGCCGCTGGCAGTAAGTATGGACCACGCGAATAGAATGTACAAAGCCGCAAAGGCTGGTGGGATTCACGTATTGGTCAATTATGAAACCACCTGGTATGCCAGTAATGCACACGCATACCAAATGGTTGAAGCCGGTGCGCTGGGAACGTTACGCAAAATTGTGGTACACGACGGTCATTTTGGCCCCAAAGAAATTGGTGTAGACAAAGAGTTTCTGGACTGGCTGGTAGATCCGGTGCTGAATGGGGGTGGAGCCTTAACTGACTTCGGGTGTTACGGGGCCAACCTGATGACCTGGCTGCTAAAAGGAGAAATGCCAGAGTCTGTGATGGCTGTTACGCAGCAACTAAAATCAGACCCGGTGTACAGCAAGGTGGATGACGAAACAAACATCCTGGTTACCTACGCTGGCGCGCAAGGCATTATTCAGGCGTCATGGAATTGGCCGTATCATCGGAAAGACATGGAAGTCTATGGCGATGCCGGCATGGCGATCGCTTTGAACAGCAAAGCTATGCAAGTTGCCCCGCTTGATTCACCGCGAGAGGATGTAGTGGCTGCGCCATTGACCGGTGCCGAGGCAGATCCGCTTTCCTATTTGAAGGCTGTGGTAGACGAGAGCATTGTGCCGGCACCACACGATCTTTCTGCATTGGAGAACAATATCATGGTGACCCGCATTCTGGATGCTGCCCGCGAGTCTGCCGCCACCGGCAAACGCGTCTATCTAACCAAATAACCCAATCCGGAGTACCTTCCCTTATGGCCAGAGTGAATCTCGAAGCCTTGCAACAAATCAAATCTTCTCGCGCCCTGGCGATACAACAGCTATTGCAGTTGGAAAAAATGCGCAGCCGGCCAGGATTTGACGATGACGCGTCGATGCCAATCAGTTCTGCGCAAGAGCACCGGCAAGTAAAAGAGTACGTCTCTGGTATCACCCGCTGGAAGCGCTGGCTCGATTTCCTCATCGAGTCGTTTTATAAAGGGGAGTTTGAGAAAATGGAGCCGCTGATTGTCCAGATTTTACGCCTTGGGGCATACGATCTGCTTTTCCTGCGTACGCCGCCGCATGCTTCGATTAATGAAGCCGTTGAGCTGGCCAAGCGCGCGGTTCGTGAAGGTGCGGGTGGCCTCGTTAATGGCATTTTACGTTCCATAGACCGCAACCGGGATAACCTGCCCAAACCGCGCGCCCGGATCAGGGCCAATGAGTTGGGGGTAAAGTTTTCCCATCCGAACTGGCTGGTATACAGATGGCTTCAGCGATATCCGGATAAAGTTGAAGACCTGCTGGAATGGAATAACACCCGGCCTGTCTACTCCGTGCGCATTAACAAAGCGAAGATCTCAGTTGATGCGTTCAAAACGCAATTGGATGAGCTTGAGGTAGCCTGGGAGCCGGCGCACCACCTTGAAGACTTTGTGCGGGTGCCGCGCTTGCAACCTTTGGTCCGGCAGGGATTCCTGCGCGATGGCCTTTGCGCTGTTCAAGACGAAAGCTCGGGCCTGATTGTTTGCCTGCTCGATCCCAAGCCTGGCGAAACCATTATCGACGCCTGCGCTGCACCCGGTGGCAAAGCCATTTATGCGGCATCCCTGATGGAAGGCAAAGGCAGCCTCGAAGCCGTTGATATACAGGAAGAGCGCCTGAAAAAGCTTGACCAGGTGATCGAACGGTACGATGCAACATGGATTAAACGTACAGTGGGGGACTTGCGCACCATGGAGCGTGCCGAGCAAGTGGACAAAGTGTTGCTCGATGCGCCTTGCTCTGGCCTGGGCGTACTATCCAAACGTGCTGATCTCCGGTGGACGCGACAAAAAGAAGACATCCCCAAAGTTGCTGAATTGCAAGCTGAGTTATTGGCAGCTGCTGCCAAAATGGTTAAGCCGGGCGGATACGTTGTGTACAGCACATGCACCATCGCGCCCGAAGAGAACAAGGTGCAGGTCAAGAAATTCCTCGATACGCATCCCGACTTTGAAAGAGAGCGCGCTGATGACTTGTTGCCGGCAGCGGTTGTAAATACCAAAGGATGCCTTGCCACGTTACCCCACAAACACAAAATGGATGGTGTTTTTGGGGTGCGACTGCGGAAGAAGTCATAGTGCTGGTTTTATAACGCTGGCCTTACCCGGCAAATCCAAGTTCGTCGATCTTCAGGAAGTGGACCCCGCCGCCGGCATCCCCGGCAATTACGCGGAGGCCATCTATCGTAAAGATGCAGCGTGTTAGCGGATGATCTGCATAGAAACTGCTGACGCGTTTGCCTTCTTCGATATCCCACAAAAACAGGGCATGGTCGTCGCCAGCGGAGGCGATGTACCGGCCATCCCGCGAAACGGCAATTTGGCGGATGTCTTTCTGGTGGCCATGCAACTCAAACACGCATTCATCCAGCGACAGGTCCCAGATGCGAATTATCTGGTCTTCGCCGGCTGAAATGAGGTGGTATCCCATTGGCGTGAGCGATAGATGACGAACAGGTCCTACATGCCCTTTCAAGCAGCCGCTTTCAAATCCAACACTAAAATTCCATACCCGAATGGTGCCATCATCTGACGAGGAAATAATACGCTGGTCGAGTGATGAGATAACGAGGGCACGTACAGGCCCGGTGTGCCCTTTAAGTACATGTAGCAACCGGCCTTCCTGGATGCTCCACACGCGAACGGTATGATCGAGCGACGCAGAGATCACCAGGCGGTTGTCATTTGAGATGACTACGGAAGTAACCCCTCCGGTGTGGCCATGTAATTTCTTTACGAGCCGGCCTTGTTCGATATCCCAAATACCAATGGTTTTGTCTTCTGAGCCGGTGACAAGAAATCGGTCATTCCAGGCAAGCGCTGCGCACCATACCCAGTCATCGTGACCATTCAGGATGTGCATACACGACTCGCTTTGCAAGTCCCATACATTGATGGAGCAGTCAAACGATGTAGATACAGCAAACCGACCCCTTGAAGAAATAGCCAGATCCCAAACCCAGTCTGTGTGCCCCCGAAACGTGGCGTCAACTGTAGCAGAGTCTATCCGCCACTTCATGAGCGAGGTATCATCAGAGCCAGAGAGCAATTGTGTATTGTCGGGTGAAATGGCGAGCGCACGCACCCCTTTGTTGTGCGCCTCTTTCTGGATTTGATAGGTATGACCGGTGAGGCTCCACAGTTTGAGTGACGAGTCGTCTGAGGCGGAAAGCACGCCTTTACCGTCTGGCGTGACACCCATGTCCCACACCCAGTCGTCGTGTCCGGTGAACGTTCGCAGGATTTTGCCTTTTTCAAAGTCCCATACAATCATGGACTGGTCTTCAGAGGCACTGACGAGGATGCGCCCATCGTGAGAAAGATCTATAGCCCGTACGCCGGCCTGGTGCCCGGTAAGCACCTTTGCCACTTGCCCGCTAAACAAGTCCCAAACGATTACGGTCTGGTCTTCGGATGCACTGACAAGGTGCCGACCGTCGGGTGTGATTTTAATGGACCAGATCCAGTCGTCATGGGCCGTGAGCTTGATTTTACTCGTGCGGTTCTTCTTCAGGTCGATGCAGCCGATGGCGTGGTCATCGCCGGCGGTAAACACCATCCGGTTGTCTGGCGACAGGGCCATCGACCAGATACGGTTTATTGGCGCGTCAAATGTCTGCTTGATTTCTCCAGTCCAGAGATCCCACAGAATCAGCCGGCCGGACTCATCCGAAGACAAAACGTTGTCGTGTGGCAGCGGCACAATCGCCAGGATTTTGTCTTCGTGCAGCGCGTATGTGTGAAGGTTGGTGCCTTGCTCGATGTCCCATACTTTCAGGGTAAGGTCATCGGAGCCGGATACGGCATATTTGCCGTTGGGTGTGAAAGAAACGGTGTGTACGAGGTCGCGATGCCCTTTGAAGGTGCGCAATTGGGCACCCGTGCGCAGGTCCCACAGCTTGAGCGTCTGATCACTGGAGGCGGAAATTGCTTTCCGGCCATCTGGCTCGATATCGATGGCATGGATGACATCGTCGTGCCCACGATAGGTCTGCAGGAGCGAACTGCCCGGGATATCCAGGTTCACTTTGATCGGGTCGAGCCAGACGGGCTCGGGTTTTCCGGTGATTCTCACGGCATCAACCAGGTCGCGAATGGCCGGGATCTCCAGTTCCTGGAGCCGGCCTATCATCTGGTTGCCTAGTTGCGATGCGTCGGATGACAGAATAGGAGCAGAGAGCCGCAATGCTTCCTGTATCACGCGAAGGGTCTTGTCTTCACGGACGTAGTTAAAATCCTCAAAAAGGGCATCGGCGTCTGTGAAGTTGAGCTTGGCTTGCAACCATTCAAACGATAGCAGTAAAGCTGGTAATTCATCACCTCGTGCAGAGGCAGACAGGTGATAACAAAGGAAGCGATACAGGTAGCCGTCATCTGGTAATTCGGGCCACGGCAAATCGTTGCGGTTATAAGCCGCCAGCAAGGCTTCGTGCCAGGTCTCTATTTCTTCTTCGCGGTGCTCTTCTATGTAATCAGCAAGTTGGTTGTTTAGCGTAACAGTACTCCCATTGCTTCTGCGCCGGATGATATCAAGCTCTACCAGTTCTTCGATCAGCTCAAGATGATTTACTTTACCGTGGGCGTCTTCCAGTTTGTGCCACAAGAGGTGAATTGCAGAAATGGGCAGGGGCGTCCGGGTTGGTAAAATGCCGAGCGCTCCGCAGAACTCTTGCTTGGCTGCCGGCATTTTATCTAGATGTAGCCCAATCAGGTGTTGCTGCAGGGTTTCCTGCGTGTGGCCATCCAACGAGGCCAGGAGGGCATCGATATTGTGCCCGCCTTGAATCAGAAGTGCTGCCAGTACAATGTTGTGTGGGATGTAGCGCAGGCGTTCTGCCAGCACGGCATTGGTCGATACGCTCAGCGTTTTGAACGCATTGATCAGCGCATTGGCATCGTCAATCTGCAAGGGTGGTGCATTGGCAGCCCGTGCGCCTAGTGCTTCTGCAACACGGGTGTTTCGCGTTGTAATGAGGAGGCGTGTTTTTGGGCTGCTTGCCTTGATTTGAAACGCCTGCCGTACAGACTGTACATCATCCAGCACGAGCAGCATGGCACAGTCATCAAGCAACGTTTTCAAAGCCAGCAGTGCTTCATCGCTGGACGTTGCTTCGGTCCAGTTGCTACGTTGCGCGCGCCCCAGTTTGTTGATCTGATCTGTCAGATCATAGGGTTTTGTGCCGAAATTGAGCCAGGCAATACCATCTGGGAAAGCTTGCTGGACTTCTTCGAGTTGGCATAGCGCTGCTGCAATGGTGCTTTTGCCGGAGCCGGCTGGGCCTTGTAGTACCGTTGACGTACTTTTTCCTTGCTGGCCGGCTTTCTGAATCGTTTTTGCTAACCTTGATACAACAGCGGGGCGATCGATATAATAGTGCGGGAGCGCGGGAGGGAGGAGTAGATTGTCGCTGTTGATGGATAGACCAGGGTTAGGAATAGACACCGGCTTTTTTGTGGATATATTTCCCCTCTTCATGTACGGGCGGACACGTAAATAAGTAAAGATTAAACAACATTAATCTTCTAGATAGGAAATAATCTGTCCACGCGGATACACCATTGGGCGCACCCGATGCCTAACTTATGGTCATCTCGTACTGGTCTTCCGGCTTACGTTCCTGCAACAGGTAGTGCCCGAGCAATTTCTTGGCGTTGTAGTGCCCAACTTCGTACACTTTTATTTCAAACCGGTGCAAGTCGCGGTGATACCGCACAAACACGTTATCCTGGCCTGGACGGGCGTGTTTACTGGTGGCATAGGGGAATTCGAGAATGTCCAGCCGCTGACCACGAATGGTGTTTTGTGCGTGCCGGAATCGGTTCATCGCTTCGGTAATAAGCGGAATATTTGGCTGGCCATGCAGGCACTCACCACTCAACTCTTCAAACTTGAATGCGCTCACAGTACTTCGGGCTAGGTTTTTCGTGCGGCTTGGATGGGTAGTAAGGGTATCGGCCAGGGAGGAGGAGGCGTTAAGCTTATCGTGTCCTGTTTTGAGGCTTTCGTTCGTCTTCTGGTTGCTACGTGTATCCATTAATGCTTAACCCATCATGACCATGAGATCGAAATGCCTTCTTATTGTATTTATCTGCTTGATTAGCAGCGCCTGCCACCCACCCATCGATGAAACTGAATTAGATCAGACCCTGCAACTGATTGTTGATGATGGCCTGGTTGCCGGCTTTGCTGTCGCTGTCTTCAACAAAGATGACATATTATTCGCCAAGGGGTACGGATATGCGGACCTGAAATTGCGGACCCTGTATACCACCCAAACGCAGCAAATTGTTGCTTCAGTCTCAAAAACAGCCATTGGGCTGGCCCTCGTATTAGCAGACGAGATGGCGCTGCTTTCCCTTGACGATCCAATCAACAACCACCTGCCATTTCCTGCTGTGAATCCTTTTTTCCCCGAAGAAGCCATAACGATCAGGCATCTTGCCACGCATACGTCAACGATTGCATACAGTGATCAGATCTCGGGAGACCTGGCCTTCTCTCAAAACGCGTTACCTCTCCGAGACTTTGTGTTTCACTATTTGTCACCAGCCGGTGATTGGTATAGAGATCAAAATTTTTCCAATAACAAACCTGGTACCTACTTCGATTATACCAACATTAGTGCAGCATTGGCTGCATACATTGTGGAATACACATCTGGCATGTCATTCAAAGCGTTTACCCGGCAGTACCTTTTTGAGCCAATGGATTTGCCAGCTGTATCCTGGTATGCATCCACCCAAAACGATAGCAGCAGCGCCAGGCTATATAACTTGCGAACACCCTATGGCTTTGAGGAAGTCGAAAGGCAATCTATCGGTATTTACCCGGTACGGGACCTCGTTGCCAGTGTTGAAGAGTTGACACGCTACTGCCAGGTCATCCTTAACAAGGGCAGGTATGATGCGCGCTCAGTTTTTTCGGAAAAAATGGTGGCAGAACTGCTTGCGCCGGCTTTACCTAAAAACGTGGGCGGTGAAGAATTCTCGCTGGACCACGGCCTTTTCTGGATCATCGACAAAAACCAGCTCGGTGTGCCGGCAAAAGTAATCGGCCATTCAGGGGGAGACGATGGCATATTTTCAATGCTGTGGTTCGACCCCAAAACCGAACTGGGGTACGTGATGCTGGCAAATACCTCGCAAGTAGATGCGAATTTTGGTGCTTACATTGAATTATGGCAGAGTCTTTATAGGTACGGGAAGAATCATGATTAGGAGACATAGATCTTGTCACGGTTTCATCCCGCGAAGGTGTACACAAGTTGGAGTGAATTGAGACGGGGCTTTCTGTTGTATCTTGCGTTTTTCTGAAACCGTGGGGAGGCATATTTGCGTATGGGAATCAGAATGGCGTAGGGATGATCAGATCTGATTCGTTTTACCTAAGCCGGCATACAGAGCAACACCAGTCATAGCACGTTAAACTGGATTACATGTTTACCTACCTTAAAGGGTTGTTCTTGGTCTGGGGTGCACGCAAGGCAGGGTGCGGGTGTGGTTGCGGCTGTTTGCTAATATTTGGGCTTTTAGCCGGCCTGTACTGGGTAGCCAACTATGGCTGGACGACTTGAGCGGATTGGCCCTTCGGATTAGCCCGAGGCCACCACGCTTTTTACGACCTACTCTGATTAACGGGTATTGCGTTCCCCCTGTGTCGGTTTAATGATCATAAACGTTTGTAATTGTTGCAATCATTGAACCCTGAAAGACAGGTGGATTTCAAATGCATACACCCTTTTTCCAAATTTTGCTGCTGTTTTGAGTTTTCTCGGATATCTGCCCCAATAGGCTTTTTAGTCCTCGATCCAAGGTGACAATTTGTGCGCGGAGCAGTCCCCCTCCGCGCAGAAGTTGTCATTCTTTTAGAGAAGAATGGGGATTCTTCGAGAGTAGGATCGAAGGCGAGGTCGATTATGACCTCGCCTTCGTGTATTTCTATACGGTCTACTATACTCTCGATAATGCGGTGTTTTTCCTTGGTCGTGAACTGAGGCCATCCCTCTGCAATACTTCTTCCGCTTGAAAGCATTTCATCACTGTTGTGATGCTGAATCTTTCTGAAGTCGATCTCTCCTTGAATGGATGGAATCTCTCTTTCTAACTGTTTGATTCGTTCTTCGAGTGGTCCATAGATCTTTCCAAATCCATCGGGACTAATCTTGTCATCAATGTACAAGCGGTACGTCTTATCCATCTCTGCCTGAACAGATTCTTTCTCTTTCTCCAATACGCTTAAGATTTCTTCCTTTTCTCTAATTGCATCGTCTGCTTGTCTCAGTACTTCGTTTACATCAACAGGTGTACTCATGAAGTGTTTGAGCTGCGCGTGGAAGGCACGCTCAAGATCGTCAACCGGTATCTTGTTTCTGCATGCATGGCAGACATACTTCGGCGTTTTGGAAGGCTTGTACATCTTGTCACCACAATGACAGTAGATAAGACCGACAAAGAGGTGGGGTGACTTCCTCGCTTTGGGTTTGCGCTGTGCTCTCTGCTCGCTGAGGATGTGGTTGACCTGCTCCCAGAGATCGGTTTCTACAATCGGCTCAACGTCAATCCAAATCCAGTCGTCTTCGTCTTTAACATCCCACGACATATCATCGCTGGATCGCTTGGTGTAGTTGCGCCGGCACTTACCTTTGGCGATAGGATCCTCGAGTAATCGCTCGACGGTACGACGAGAAAACTTCGAGCCTTTTCGTGTTCGGTGGCCGGCTTCATTGATCATATTCGTAACAATATGAATGCGCTTATGCTCAAGGAAAAGTTCGTAGAGTTTCTTCCTGACCGGCGCTTCGTAAGGTTCGATTTCAAGTTTGCCGTCTACCCATTTGTATCCAAACTGCGCGACGCCACCAAGCGGTTTGCCGAGCTTCGCCCGAACAGGAACGGAAGCAGCCACGCGTTCCGCCGTCTCTTCGCGTTCCCACTGCGCCATAGCAGCAAGCATCGTGTAGAAAAGTCTGCCGGCAGGAGATGACGTGTCGATGGCTTCTTGAAGGGAGATGAGGTCTGCATCAAACTCTCTGAAGATATCAGCAAACTCAAGCAACTCACGGGTATTACGAGCAAGCCGAGCCAGCTTCGAGAAAATGAGTCCACTGATACGACCCATCCGAATGTCTTCAAGCATCTGCTTGGTCTCGGGCCGGTCTTTAACTGACTTGCCAGAAATGGCGTCGAGCCGGTAGACTTCGGCAACTTCCCAGCCTTTCATTTCGGCGTAGGTATTTGCCCGGTATTCGTGGTGTTCCGGGCTTTCGCCTTTAACCTGATCTTCGGTAGAGACGCGAATCCAGATACCGACTTTTTTCTTAGGTCTGGGCGTGTCGTGTTCATTCGTAGGCATGAGAGTCCTCCTATGTATCTTTCATCCTTCGCATAGCGCTTAGGATAACGTCAGAGATAGCTTTCTTTCGGGTGGCTGCATCCTCTTTACTGCCGGGCTTCACGCGTACCTTCACGGTATACCCACCCACAACTTCTTCGGTCCGTGAATTCGGTATCTCTCCAAGGAATGCAAACAAATCTTCAGGAGAGAGGAATTTGACCTTGGGGAGCTTCTTTTTATCGAGTTTGGCTTTGATATGCTTTTCGGCTTTTCGGAGTGTTTTGTCATCAGCAGAGACAAGCGCAACGGTATCGTAGCCGGCATTAAGGCATTTCTGCACGTTGCCGAGTTCGTAATCAGGCGTTGAGGTGACGGATATTTCGCAAGCAATTGTCGTTTCATCCGTTTCAAGAGCAACATCAATACTCTCCCGACTATCGGGGATCGGCTTTTCGATGGTAGCCCGAAATCCGTTATGCTCACCCCATCGTTTAATGAGTTCTTGAAGGTAGCGGTGTTGCTGGCCGCCTTTGCCCAACTGGGCTTTTTGCTTTGGGGTTTTCTTTGGTGCAGGTGGCGGAGCAGCTTTTGGTTTTGGTGGCGGTGTAATGATTGGTCTTTTTGGATCGTCTTCAACGATATTAACTGGCTCCACAGATTCCGGAGGCTCAGTTTCTCTTACCGTCCTTTTATTAGGTTGCGGAGTAGCCGGTTCATTCTCTTCAATCGGTGCTCGTGCTTGTTGTAACAGTTCTTCGACCTCTTCAAGGGGCGTCCCGTAATTCTGCCGTGATCGTTCAATAACAGATTGAATGTGATTTTCAGAATCCTCCACTATTTCAGGAAGCGGGTATGTCTCCAGGTTGAAGTCATAATCCGTCCGCTCAACCCGAATGACTGCTTCACCTCTGCCCAGGTTTTGAAGATCCTTTCCTTCAAAGAACGCAAACCCTGTTTCGAGCGAACGAGCATCCATGTCGCCGACTCTGAAGCAAATGCGGGTATAGGGATTTGTGAGAACTGCTGATTGCAATTCGGTATCACGCGATTGCAATTGCCTCATGTCCTGGTGAGCCAGCGTCAACCCCAGGCGATACTTTCTCGCCCCTGAGAGAATCGTAGAGAGCGTTGGTGTGATGAAGTGATGGAATTCATCAATGTAGAGGTAAAACGGCTTCCTAGAGGCTTCCTGGAGCTCCTGACGTGAAAGGGCAAGCTGGTAGAACTTTGAGACCAGCAGCGAACCAAGCAAATAACTATTCTCTTCACCAATGGCCCCTTGAGCAAGTTTGGCAAGCAAGATTTTCCCACTATTCATGATGTGGCCGAAGTCCAGCTTATTCTCTTTCTGAGCAACGATATGCCGTATGAGTTTAGGCCGAAGGAACGTGTCTAGCCTTGTCAGGAGTGGTGCCTGTGGACGACCAGATAACAGAGGATACTCTTTCTGCCAGTAGTAAAGTACTTCGTGGTCGGTGACAGTTTTGAGGAATTCTTTTCTGAATTCTTTCTCGACAAGGAAGCGTCGCATATCTGCAAGTGTGCCGCCTTTTTCTGATTCGAGAAATGCAAGAATGCTATTTCCAAGGACTGATGTCATCTGATCGCCCCAGCTCGTTGAGAGGCGTTTAAAGACGGCTACGAGATCAGAGGAGAGAAGCTGCTTTTCGAGCGTGGAATGGGCCTGAAGAATGTTGAAGCCAATTGGGAATTGCTCGTCGGCTGGATCGAAGAGGATGACATCATCGAGTCTGGATTCCGGCACATACGGCAAGAGCCTGTCGATGAGGTCGCCATGAGGATCGAGGACGGCAAAGCCGTTGCTTGTTTTGAGATCCTGGATAAGAAGGCTGAGAAGGAGATGCGATTTGCCGGTGCCGGATGCCCCGATGATGTGTGTATGCTTTGTTCTTTGCTCGCCATTCAAACTTGCCTTAACGGTACGGCCGTCGTGGTAATTGTCTCCAAGAATGAGATCGTTGCCTACAGCGATTCGAGGTACAGCCTTGGTTTTCTTGGTTTGCCGAACAAGTTTGCTCGATTTCACAGAGATGGAAGGCAGATGTACCAAATTTACCAGTTCATTAGCTCCCAGAAGCATACCACTTCGATGACTGGTTCTATTGAACAAGTCTTTTTCCTGTTTGGTGGTAGTATACCCGGTGTTTTCAAGTGGGATAAACGAATTTCCCGTTGGTGCGCCAAATTGACGAAATGAATCAGTCAACGACCCGGCAATGTGCCATAGCCCTGCTTCGGTACGTGCTCGAGAAGCTATTCTAATTACCGACGAGAAGAATGGCTGCCTCATTTTCTTCTGTATGCTTTTGGCAACTTCAGATATTTCCAGCTGCCTGCTTGATTGGGTATTTATATGAATCAATCTAGCGGCATGTCGCTTCCAAGGATGTCGAGCAGGTTGAAAAAGAACTTGAACTATTGCTACCTCGCCGGCCTCTAAGTTTTCAAGCGCGTTCAGAAACGGTATTAATGGGTCAACCTCAAAAGTAGCCGGAACACGAATTGGTTTTGCATAAGCCTCTGACAAGCCAATTTCGAAGATGACTTGGTTGTCTGAGTTGGATCCCTGCCAAACGTCGACTAGGTGGTTTTGATTTTGGAAAACGATCACCCTTGGGAAGTAACCCTTTATGTGCTGAGTTAAGAGTCCAGCATCTTCACGCGTAGCAAACTGAACCTCAATAGATTCAGCAGTGGCAATAATCTCAAAGCTAGTAGCGCCGGCAGTAGATGGAATAGCAAGTAAAAATTCCAGAGCAACTTCTTTTTTAATGCGGCAGTCTGTTGGGATGACGCATTTCAATTCGATGGGTGCTTTTTGGGGAGAGTACCGCCGAGGCTTGACGTATTGAGGTGGGAGTACCTGGTTGGACGAATTGGCTTTGGCTCGCAGTAATGGTTGTACTAACCGCCGTCCTATTCTGACCGGCAACCAGTCTTTCTTGCCGTCGTCAACGACAGTTCTTTCTACACTTCTGCCCTTGTTGGCATAGTTAAAGGGAGGTTCTATTTCAATAGGATCATCCCAAAGGGTCCATCCGCGTCCCAGTATCTCATGAAAAGAGTAGAGACCGCTTTCATTTTTTTGTAAAGGGGCAGGATCTGAAGCAGCTCGTTTAGCCATCGTGTAGCCCTCCATAGTGTTCGGACAGCTCTAGCAGAATGGGCTTTTGAGCCTCGTCGAGTGAGAGGAAGGCGTCTGCACTGGTCAACTCCTTATGAACCTCACTTATGACAGTTTCGATAACTTTTTTGAATGCCCTAGCAGTGTCTATCCGATAGTATGTTGCCGGTTTAATAAACTTGCCTATGAGCCACACGAAAGGCTTTCCTATAAATCGCCTCCGGGTGATAAAGCCCAAAATTCCTGGGAACGACAGCCCTAACCACCAGGAAACCAACGTGTCTCTACCATAAGGAATACAACTGATGTCAAGTACATGTCTGCCGCGACGTAGACGGAGATATTTCCGCTTGGGACTGAAGAGTCCGCCCTGCTTGGTGTAAAAAGTTGTAATCTTTACATTTGCAAGCCTTCTTGAGGTTACGGCATCGCTTATGAGCGTGTAATATTCTCCAGGGGAGATCTGAATGTTCGCAAGAACCGTGTTCCAAGAATCAAGTGCGTGCGTTACTTTTCTAGGCGTTTTGAGCACTCTGGAATCCAGTGATGTTAGTGAAAGTGCTTTTTCATACGCTCTGTCGTCGCGATTCTTAGTGGTCGATTTAGTTCGAGTATTCGGGATCGTCAGGGCAAACAAAGAAACTATCACAAGACCAACCGTGCGGATACAAAAGAGTGCGATTTTACTGGGAACGGTAACAGGATGCGGGAATCGTTTGGAAGATAGAAGGGGGTAGACAACAATGTAAAAACCGTAAAGTACGAGCGCGAGATTTAGTACTTCCATAGCAAGCGCCTGCATAGAGAGAATAAATTCATTCATGGAAATCCTCTATATGGAAAAGGGAGCACCAGACTCGATTGCCTGATGCTCCCTTTCATTGTTCTTGGTTTTATAATGACTGAGTAGCCTCATTCATATGACCATCTCCCGAAGGAGGGTCAAATATGACAGGTTCGGGCACACCGGCTACTCCAGGATCATCTGCTTCATCCGAGCCGCCATGTTGGTCGTCTATATACTTCCTCGTACGATGACTAAACGTCTCGTCCGGTGGATTGAAGGGGCTATATCTTCGCTCGTACTCCCTTTTCTTTGCTCTGTAATGTGAGAAGGCAGTATATAGGTCTTGCAAAAGGTCTCTCAAGCCATTCTTAAGCCCCGCTCTTGTTTTCTTGAGTGACTTGTGGATCGGCATATAGCCTACTCTGTACATGAAGCCGGCATACAGATGCCAATCAAAAAGTGCTACGAGAGCATTCCCCAAGAACACAAGGAACGTGTACAAGAAAATCACCGGATTGTGTAACGCTGCTTCAATAATTCCAGGAATTTCCTGCAGTACTGGCACTGTTCCATTCATTATTGCATCTGTGTGAGCGAGTTCATTTTCGTATTTGACTAGCTCGATGTCGGCCATTACCAAGACCATAAAAGCCCAGCCGGCTAGAATGAGAACAACCAGCCATTTCGATCTTGTGAGTACCGGGTATCTTCTTAGATTTTTGAACGAAAGACGTTGGTCCTCATCCGGTAAAGGAGGTAGCGGCCACTCATTCTTGGTGAGAGTAATTCTCAGTCTTATCACATACATGAGTAATCCAATGTGGATAAAGCTCAGCAGTAGCGGCAGCTCCGAAGCGATCAAGAGGCTACCTGTAGACTGTATGCCAACAATGAGGATTTCTGCCAGCGGCAAAGCCAGTGCAAGTGCCCATGCAAAGAAAAACATTGGACGCTCGCCTAATGCGTTACCGGTTAGCCATCTGAATTTTTCTTCGTGTGCAGCCGACTCTTTAATGGATTCTTCGAGCCGGTCTTCAATGTCAGCAATCTGGTTTCCGGTCGTATTGACGACGTTTTGAAGCCGATCGAGATCATCAACAGCATCAGCTATTTCCTTGTCGCGGATATTCCGATACTTAGGCTGAGTTATATCTGTAGGTATATACATTAGCGCACCTCCTCAGATGTTGAAATGGAAACAATCGTCCGAATTGCAGAAGCAATACCTTCGAAGGCTTTTACCCTAAATCCTGCCTGGGCGAGCGATCCTTTGTGAAGCCGGCCGTTCACCACGTATATGTTCTTGGCATAGGGTAACGCACCCGGTGCTGGCATTGCGTAATCTCGATCCGGGTTTTGCTGCCGGAACATTGAACTCAGAGCTTGCTCGACATCGGAAATGAACAGGATAAACGGTATGTAATCGGCACCTGTTAAATCAGCATCCATCTCCGCCAGAAATCTATGACATCGTACGAGTGCGCCTATTACGTCACTGCTAGTTGCGTCAACGCCGCGTGATAGGTCGTCGGCGATTTCATTGAGGAAAAGGTCACGGTCAAGCTGGAAACGCTGGTGTCTTTTTTCCCGTTTAGTCTTCCAGGCGATCAAGTCACGGTTGTACTTCTTTCTGGCTTCGACCTTGGCTCTGTTGCTGAAAGCGTGCTCCTCTACCGGTAGTGGCGGTACCGGTGAGACATAAAATCGCTTCAGCGGCCAGTTGCTAGAGTCGTCGAGCATTCCAAAGGCTATCTCTCCACCAACCTTCAACTGAGCGTCAAAGAGTGGGTAGAAGTCGCCCTCTTTGATTTGGGGTGTACCAAAGTTGGCACTGCTCCCTGATTTATCCTGAATGACACATACTTTGAAGTATGTGCCGTCAGAATTCTGCCCCAATGCAGAGGGGCAAATGGCGAGAAATGCGACAATAATTATCGCAGGTGTGTTTTTAAACATGTAAATCACCATGTTTTTTTAATTGAACACACCCGGAGAGGTGAACCGGCAACGCCGGCTAGAAACCAAATGCTCCAAATAACATTGACATTCAGCTTGAAATAGACTAGCATGTAAGTCTAATTCGAATTCACCCTCCGGGGTGTCTTATCGGTGAGGCTTCAAACCACGTGTTTGATGTTCTCAAACGGGTCCTAGGTCTATCACACCTTTGGCCCGTTTTTTTGATAGGTGAGATTCTCAAACGGGTTCAAAGCTTCGTATTGCCGTCTTTCGGCAATTTCTATTGATGCACATTGCAGCGATGACGGCGATTGACGAACAAAAAAACGTATAAACGACAAAAGCCGACCACCAAAGCTCTATGCTTTGACAATCGGCAGTTCAGTAAAGTGCAACCTTAACGAGCAGTTCATTTAACAGGATGGCCCCAGCGGGATCAACGAATCTACTCAGGTTGCACTGTTCTTTGCATGTTGGATACTGTGGGCAGCACTAGGAATGTGCCCGATGCAATTTTGCTTTTATAGCCAAAGCATAGATGTAACATGGAAGTTCATCAGCTGTAACAGCCGAGTACACTACCATGAGCGTCTTGCAAAAGTTAGCGCTGAAAAGAACATCCCCAACACTCATCTAGCTTTAGCTCGGTTTTAAAGGTAATGGTTGACCGAAAACCTTAATTTGCTTCTCACACAAAAGCAATTCATAATATATCGGGCTATTGGCCCGATCAAACAATCATACTTGCATAAAAGCAAGCGTAAAAACCACAACCTCTGCATAGGTTTGTGGTTTGCATAATTAAGGCAATGCTTAAAAAAGCTAACTACCTCTAATATAGATATACACATCTGGCTTGTGTAATGCAAGCGAGTAATAAAAAAACCTTAAAAAAGAAGGGCAACCCTTTGGCGGGTTGCCCATTCTGAGCGCAGGAGAATTGCAGGATCAGCACTTTGTTACTGGAGGAGTACATTACAGCCTGAGTAGCGTGAGATGAACGTTGAATCATGGGGCTGAGAATTCTAACAATTGCCGGCTCGTGTAGTAATAGGTCAGCGCTTGTGCAGCAGCATCGAAAATGCTGGATCTCTCATCTTCGCTTTTCCATATTCTTCTCTTAGGTGGTAACTTGGATGAAAGCTCCGGATAGGATTCGGCAAGTCTTTTTGCAATCTCATGTTTGGTGATTTGCCCATCAGAAGAAAAAGAGCGCGCAATCTCATGGGTAGAGTAGCATTCCACCTCAGCTTTAGATTCCATGATAAAATCTACCAGATCTGATATGAGATTTTTCACACGCTTACTTCTTCTTGACTTGGGACTTTGCCAATCCTCAAGAACAACTACGGCTGGGTTATACCAGGCTAGCAGTTGAGCAATTGATTCCAAGCATTCTGTACGTCCAGCCGGCCTAATTTGTGTGTGGCCCCAATCAACGAGTTTTGCTGGGCCTTCGAAAACAACAAATCCATATCCATGGCTTGTCGGGTCGATGGCGACGACACGAGAGTCTGTCATAGTACTTAGAAGCTCTATGTGTGGACACGGCCTAATTAGAAAGCTCATCAAGAAGCTCTTTCAAACTCCGAAGCTTATGAAGTGTGGTTGGTGTAGTTTCTTTTTTCGTTATCTGTTTGTGCAGTATTGCAACGCGTTCTTTTACCTGATATTCTATCTCGTGATATACCCCTTCAAACAGGTGTTTGCTCATGGTCTTATAGACCACTTCCAGGGCGAGCACCGTTTTTAGGTTGGGAATTCTTTGCTGACGTTCATAGCGTGATATTTTAGTACCATGTTCACATCCTAGAAGGAAGGCTACTTCTGCTTGGGATAGGCCGCTCCGTTTGCGGAATGTCCGCAAATAATTCGGGAGCTTATTAGACATATTTGGTGGATAATATTGGTAATCGACCTTTTTTGAGATCCAGGTTTCCAATGTTCTACCTTTTTAATAAGACGTTCCAACACAAACTTCATTACGTCAATATCCACACATGCCGAACTTAAGGCGACTTGTCAATCTGGTTTCTCAATGTGTATACGATAGAGGATTAGGTCTGTGAAGCGAAGAAGGTGAATTCTGCCGGATTGGTTTAATCCTGAGTCGAGTATTTTTTAAACAGCCAGGACAGCTTAGGGTATTCTTCTGGCGGGACGATGAATACCCCATTGCTTTTCCGAGTTGTTAACTGTAAGGATTCCCGAATAATCCGGCCAATTCCTCGTGCAGTTAAGGGCTTGTCGTATCCTTCCGTATAACGGTCATTAAACCAACTTGTAATGTCCCTCACTGAGAGCACAACATCCTGCTCTTTCAGATCAGCGATAACCTGAAGTATCTGAGCTTCGATCTGCATTCCTCGATAACCCTCCATATTGCTCTGATACTCGGTGGCAAGCTCAATCAACTCTTGACGGGTTTTTTCATCCTGAATGATAGAGAACAATGGTCTAAGAACTTGGATTAGCCGAGGCTCTAGATCGAGATGTGATAGGTCTGGGAATTCCTGTTTTCGGTAAGATCTGAGTCTGAACATGAGTAGCTGGTTCCTAAGCCTCAGAGCCTCATTTTCATACTCTTCAGTCAGGTTAAGTGGGATGTCTCGCCTTAGATCGCCCGTACCCATCTCCTCAGTAATGCATCTGGTTTCAAGCGCCGGGTCTTCAAAGGCTTTTCGTGTGGCGACGATTTTAGGCCCGTATACGTAGAAAGCATGAGGACTGTATTCACCCCAGGGAGTTACTTCACTTCTGAGTACAGGAAATCCACGAGCATTACCGTTGTTGAGAATTTTTACGATTTCAGCTCTTTCATCACTTAATCTGAAATCTCCTTCATCGAGGATAAGCGTTCCCTGGATTTTATCAAGCATTCGAAAGAGTGGAGATACTGTTGAAGCTCCACTAGCAAACAACGGCTTGTAGCAAATTGAACCAACGATCAGGAGAAATCGCGTTTTACCGCTTCCAGGGTTTCCTTTAAGCCTCAGATACGGAAGCTCGTTAAAACAGTCATATATCCACGTAAGGAGAACGTAATAGCTTGCAAGCTTTTCGAATCGCGGGGATACGTGGACGTACTTGTGAATGAACGCTTGAATACGGGTCACCAGTTCTTCTTGCGTTCCATATTCTATTGGTTCTTCTGCCAACAAGAGCACTTTATGTTGCAGCAGGTTATTCTTAGCCGAATAAGGTTCGATAATGCTCTCTCCATCTGGAAGAGATTCCATAAAATGCCACACCCCGTTCTGCGATATACAAAACTGTGTTTTCTGAGCGCGTTTCTGAAAGACAGTTTCTACGAGGATTTCACCGGCAATTACTGACGAGACAATCCTCTTTTTCTTGGATTTTAGGGATTTTAGGGACTTTGGGGACTTGTTTGAGGATGTATTACGATTCATGCACAGAAGCATACGCTTATGGTTGCCAGATCAAAGACGGTGTTTTTTGTTTACCTCGACTAACTTCACCGTCTACTTTAATAGGTTGAGGTTGGATACTGTGGAACTGTATGCTCGAAGATCTCAGAAAACTGTATCCAAACAAAAGTGAAGAAGAACTTAAAGAAGCCGCCGAGAACCTTGAAGATTATGCCAGGCTATTGGCAGAAATTTGGCTTAAAAGGAGACGTGAAAAAAGTCCTAACTCTATCGCGGACAATAAAAATGTGTGATAGGCTTTGCAGTAACTACTCTTTATGTCTCGATCACATCACTACTTTGCATATACCCGCGTCTCGACGGTAAAACAAGGAGAAGGTGTTTCGCTTCTAGAACAAAAGGAAGCGATTCTTCGGTATGCTAATCAGAATGCACTAACTATTACAAGATGGTTCGAGGAGAAAGTTACCGCGGCAAAACAAGGGAGACCAGAATTCTCCCAAATGCTTCGCGAACTTCGTAAGGGTACTGCTGCCGGCGTCATCATGCACAAAATTGACCGTAGTGCCAGAAATCTCAAAGATTGGGCAGAGCTAGGTGAACTCATGGATAGCGGTATCGACGTGCAGTTTGTAACAGATAACCTCGACATGTCTTCAAGGGGAGGAAGACTTTCAGCAGATATTCAGGCAGTTGTAGCTGCTGACTTTATTCGTAACCTCAAGGAAGAAACAAAGAAAGGTTTCTACGGAAGGTTAAAGCAAGGATTCTATCCATTACCTGCACCTATAGGATATCTCGATAAAGGAAAAGGACTACCGAAAGAAATTGACCCTGTTAAAGGGCCGCTGGTTCACCGCCTCTTTACTCTTTATACTACCGGTCGCCTTGGTCTACATGCTCTACAAAAGGAAGCGAATCATATAGGTCTGAGAACACGGAATGGTGGTCGAATTAGTATTAGCGGACTCTCGACCATGCTCAATAACCCATTCTATATGGGGTTGATAAGGATTCGAAAAACAGGAGAGACTTTCCCTGGTATACACAAACCTATAATAAAGGCTTCAACTTTTAAGCGTGTACAGGAAGTACTTGCTGGTAAAAGAAATAGCAAGTCCCTTCGACATGAGTTTGTATACAGCAAATTGTTTCAGTGCGTATACTGTGGCTATTCCTTGATAGGAGAAACGCAGAAGGGACACACCTACTATCGGTGTCATCAGAAGGACTGTTCGACAAAAGGAATTCGTGAAGAAAAAATTGGTGAGTCTCTTCAAAAATGGCTCTCTCTGATTCAGTACAATGACGAAGAAGCACAGCTTGTATCTAAAGCTATTGTCGCGGAACGAGATCGGATTATGCGGGAGCAACAAGATTTTTTAGAGTCTTACACTCTAAGGATCGACCAAATAGATACTCGTCTCAACAAACTGACAGATGTGTTTCTTGATGGGGATATTGACAGAGATGCTTACCATCTGCGAAAAGAATCGCTTCATCTAGAAAAACGGGAACTTGAGGAAAAGAAAGCAGGGTTTGAACAGGATACAGAGAAATTAATCAGAGACGCAGAGGATTACCTCGAACTTGCTAGAAGCGCCTGGTTGAGCTATGAAATGTCGGATATCTATGAAAAGCGACAAATGCTCGGAAAACTAACCTCGAACCGAAAGGTAGACAGGAAAAAGGTTATCATTGAGCTAAAAAGTCCATTCCAGTGGATTGCTGGATCTTATACTTTTCTGAATGGTGACCCGTTTCGGAAAGGACCTCGAACTTGGGGTGTGATTTGTGCCGAGTTGGTTAAATATATAAAAGACCAATAGTGGGACAGCATTCTATGAAGTCCCTAAAGTCCCTTTCATCCCTGAACTCCACTCAAAGTTTTTGCACTAAAAGGAGCAGACACTTCTCCATCAATCATTTGCTTCAGGTAGATATGATAGTTAGGAAGATTCAACAGGTCTTCCTTTAAAAACACCGGGTAGAATTCCTTCGCAAACAAAGGTGCATCAACGGCACCAATCCTAAAACTTATCATCGTCCCTACATTTCCTATAATTGCATCTCGAACGTCTTTGTCTAACTGAGATAGAAATTGATGTGCCAATATTAGTCCCACTCGATATTTCCTTAGTTCGGATAGCATCCCCACCAAGGCCGGCGTTGTAAATCCTTGAAATTCGTCCATGTAAAGAAAGTAATCCTTTCTATTCGTTTCGGGTGTATCAGCTCGACCCATTGCCTTACTCTTAATCATCGATACAAGCAAGGCTCCAAGAAGATAAGATGTGTCTTCTCCTAATCGACCTTTAGATAGATTGACAACCAGGATTTTGCCAGTATCCATTGCATTTCGAAGATCAAAGGTGTTCTTGTTTTGAGTTAGAATGTGCTCCAAGATTGGATTAGTAAGAAAAGCGCCGATCTTGTTTTGAATAGGCGCAATTACCTGCGTTTTTAGGCTGCTTGGAAATAAATCAAATTCGGTTTTCCAGAACATGCGTACTCGCTCATAAGGGACACGGCTCACAGCATTTTTTCTGTACTCCTTGTCTACCAACAACCTAAGCACATCACCCAAATGAGCTTTAGGCTGGCAAAACAGTGTCAGCAGTGAGTTACGAAGCACATGCTCTAATCTGGGGCCCCAGAATGCATTCCACATCTTTTGGAATACAGCAAGGAGATTTGAAGTAGCTAATGCTCGTCCTGATGCCGGAACGGATGAGAGTGGGTTGAATCCAAGGATTTGCCATGTATCCGGCACATCAAAATCGATAAAATCATCTGCTCGATAGAACGGTAAGGCTTTTCGAATAGCTTGAGATAAATCCCCATGAGGATCAAGCAGTGCTAATCCATGACCATGTGCAATGTCCTGCATAATCATGGTTTTGAGGAATGTTGATTTACCAGTCCCTGTTTTGCCAATGATGTACATGTGAGACCTGCGATCAGCCAGTCTAATCCCAAATCGTTTGTGCTGAGCCCTCCACGTTGTTTCTCCGAAATACGTAATTGCGCTATCATTACTCATGCACAAATATTGGACGCATGATTAGGCAATCTCTAGACGTAGATGTATATCCTTTTCGGCAGTGTTCTTCGTCTACTAACACATCTATTAGGGGATACATCACCACAAACATTCTTTATTTAATACAGCCACAGAACAAAAGCACTATGGATGCTACGGATGTTTATGTCGAAGGCACAGGTCAAAATATCATTGGTTTATATTCGCCTAAATGAGGGTCGCTCAAAATATTCGAATTCCCAATTTAGAATCTTAATGCTTCGGATATTTTTACGACTAAATATCAGTTTTTTTGACCCAAATAATGTCCTTTTTAGTTTATTGCAACTCGGCTTTGGGACTGAGTTGGTAGTTTCAAAATAGCAATCTACGAATACGGCTCGTGCCAGGCGATTAGTCTTGCAAAAATTGTCCAAAGTATTAAAGCTCTGAGTGCATATTTAGACAAGAAGCAGTTATAATCCGAATCGGCCTATAGCTGTGAATTTGTAATGGAATTATATGCTCCAAATAATACAGCATATTCTTGTCATTATCTGATAATATATGTTTTTTTATTTACCTTGCATTTGCTCTTGGTTTACAGATACTCAACCAAGTATTTATCCGAAATACGATAGAATGGCTGTTCGAAAGACTGAATCTAGGCTGCCTGAAGGATATGAACCAAAAGATTTGGGGCAGTCAATAGTATCTAGCGATGGAAACATCGTTCTTGTCAGTTTCTTAACGTCACCCATTGTCGCCGGTAGAAAGCAAACTTACGTTGTTTTTGTGCTCGACCCAGGTTTGAGGGTGCATGAATATGAATGGTTTTTTTGGGAGAACAGCGAATTAAAATCGGTTGGCCGCACGGAGACGGGAATCGTTGAGTATCGACCTCAAAGTCAAGGTAACTTGTTTGTTGCTGTGCAATTATTGAGCGATACCGGATACCCTCTTGGCCAGCTCAGATTTCAGCAAGATGTTGTGGCTCCGAACCAAGAGCTAGAAGAAATAATAGATTTTCAGAGTGTATCGGCAGATATCTTAACACCATACGATCAAACAGATGTTCGAGAATGGTTACCTCCACAATACGAAGGCATCTTAGCTCCATATGCCGCCCATCCTTTTACTTCTCGAGAGTTGGTTAATGATTTTTATGGTTACATTGATCTCGCCTTATCGGATACATTTCAAAATGAGGAAATCAGAATAAATCGAGAGTTGCTTGCAGCCATTGTTTACAAAGAAGCATTGTGGAGACCCGGAGACTTTGAGTTTTTACGCGATTATTTAACTTACGTTTATGAAGCACGGCGAGACATAGAGCTAGAACTTGTCGCTGAAGAGCTGAATGGTGAAATTCTCAGTACCGTGAAAGTTCAATTGGGCAACTCTCTCGGTGTTGGTCAAATCCAGCCACAAACTGCCTCGATGGTTTTGAATAACACCAATACGGGTGCAACGTATACTCCTTGGTTAGAAATTAGTAATAATATCAAAGCTGTTAGCGAAGAAAAGCTGGAAAACTTCAAACAATTAACAGTTGATCAGCAAATTGACATCTACAACCTTCTACGATTTCCAAAAACAAACATAAAGATATGTGCATATCTTTTGCATAATATTAAAGAAAGACCAAATCGTTGGCAGGACTTAACGGCTGAAGAATTCGAGCAAAACGAGAGAGCCAAGCTTATCGTTTCAACAGAGTATAATTATGGCGCTACGAGCTCTCAACGTGATAGCGCCAACCCCACTGCTTACGGTTTTAAAATTCAACGTTTGTTAAAACATCCATTTATCAATCAATTCTTTGGGGCTCGCAGAACCAGTGAAGTTTTTGTAGAAGAACCATTTGATATTAATAATGAGGTGCTACGTATCGCAGATTCGTATGCTAATGGAGGCGGTTATCGTTGGCAAGGCAATACAGGTGTAGTTGAAGAAATTCTGTACAAAGGAAGGCGAATACTTTCGGCCGGCACAGGTGGGACACATTGTGTCGGGTTTTCCTTTACCGTCGTTATGCATGTAGCTGCAGAAACTGGTTTAATAGGTGATCAATCAGTTGCTGACATTCGCAGATTTCAACAGCAATGGTATGGTCCGCAAGCTCCTCCAGATGCTACAGAAAAGCAAGCCATATATGCGATGGAATACCTCGATATAGGGGATGAGATCGATTTGCCTCAGGCAAAACCAGGTGACTTTATTCAGTTCTGGAGGCGGAATTCTGGACATAGTGCCATTTTTCTCGGATGGATGTACGATAATGCAAACCAGGACAACATTGTCGGTTTTAGATATAGAGGGTCGCAAACCAGTACCAATGGCATTGGTGATACTGCTGAACACTTTGCTGGAACGCATGGCTACCCTAATGCGCATGTAGATCCCGATCGCATCTATGTGGGCAGGCTAAACCAGGACCGTATAAATGGAGGATGATACAGTCCTTCCTCAAGCTTTGAATTCCTTTAATAATGCAGAACAATTCTAATTCATACTTTGAATTAATCCTATTTGAAGCGTCAGCAGTATTTGCTTCAATTAAGGAATTAGATACGCCACGTAAAATCACTGGGCTGTTTAAAGACCTAGGTTACGAGCTGCCTGGATCAGGTCTATTTGCATTCGAATTCTCCAGCTTAGCAGCGCTCATTACTGAAATTGATGACTTACGGCGTCAATATGAAACAAGCTCTCCCGTTCGTAAGCTAGAGCTCATCGGCCGATTGTTAGTCAAGGTGGAAAATATTGTTGGGGAATTGAAATCAGAGATAGACAGTTTCAGAGATCTTCCGGAGTTTGTTGAAAAAAGTAGCTTTAAGGAAGAGTTCTTTCAACGATTATTCGATTTCTTATTATTCAAACACCTGATCCAAAATAAACCTCAA